>JANPAO010000541.1:0-1822 GCA_031429955.1 Phenylobacterium sp.
TGGCGCGGTGATCGCCTCCAAGTCCTGGTGGGTGCTGACGGGGTTATCCACCCATTCCCGCAGGGCCGGACCGCCATTGATGACGTCGATGGCCAGCTTCCCCAGCTCGTACTCATAGGGAAAGTCCCGCCAGAGCGAGTAATCCGGATAGAGCCTGCGAATGGCCTTGAAGGCCAGGGCCTGCAGCCGCCAGGGCCGGAAGCCCTGGTGGTCGTAGCTGGGGTCTTCGGTGTGGATCTGCAGGCCGTGGCAGAGCTTGCCCACATGTTTGTGGAAGGTGGGCTCAAACCAGCATTCCCGCAGGGTGCAGCCGGCCAGCCAGTCCGGCGCAAAGGCGGTCATCTCGGCCAGGAGCGCGCGGGCGTCGATGTCGGGGGCACCGAACAGTTCCAGGGGTCGGGTGGTGCCGCGGCCCTCCGACAGGGTCGTGCCCTCCAGCATCACGGTGCCGGCATAGGCCCGGGCCATCCAGAGATTGGCGGCATTGGGGCTGGGATTGACCCAGGCCCGTTCCCCCAACGGCCAGCCGTAGCCCGGCGCGGCATCCGGCTTCCAGCCCTGCATCTCAATGACTCGATAGGCCACCTTCAGGCCCAGGGTCTCGATGAACCACGATCCCATCTCCCCCAGGGTCATGCCGTGACGCATGGGCATGGGTCCGGCCCCAACGAAGCTCTCCCATCCCTCGCGCAGGGTCAGGCCCTCCACGGGACGCCCGGCGGGATTGGGGCGGTCCAGCACCCAGACCTCCTTGCCGTGGTGAGCGGCGGCCTCCAGCATGTAACGAAGGGTGGTGACGAAGGTGTAGATGCGGCAGCCCAGGTCCTGCAGGTCGATCAGCACCACATCGAAGGTGCTCATCATCTGGACGGTGGGGCGGCGAACCTCGCCATAGAGGCTGAACACCGCCACCCCGTTGACCGGATCGTTGAAGTCCGCCGACTCCACCATATTGTCCTGCTTGTCGCCCCGCATGCCGTGCTGGGGGCCGAAGGCTGCGGTGATGTCCAGGTCCCCGCAGGCCACCAGGGCATCGAGACTGTGGGTCAGGTCCTGTGTCACCGAGGCCGGGTGGGCCAGCAGCGCCACCCGGCGGCCCTTGAGTTGCGCCCGCAGGTCAGGCTCGTCGAGAAGGCGATCTAGGCCAAATTTCATGGGCGCTCTATTGCGGTGATGGTGTGGGAAAAGCCGGCGGCATGATGGAAATCAGGCCGGCCTGGCGGATGGGTCAGGGCCCAGTAGGAGAGACTGCCGTCGGCGGCCTCAATGACCGCCGAGAGACCCAGCCGCCAGGGGGTGGTAGGGTCGAGAGCCAGGGTGGCCGTCAGGGTCAGGCGCTCGTCCGTCATCTCCACCACAAGGCCGGGGTCTGGGGCCTGAATGTCTGGTGCCATGCCCTGGCGGTAGCCGGTAAACTGGTAGGCCCCCCACTCCGTCGAGGGCGAGAAGTTGAACTCGCGATAGCCGCGCGCCGGGTCCTCGCCAAGAAAGGCCTCCAGGCAGGTGTGCCGCCAGAGCTCATCGCTGCGCTGGCTGGCCGCCAGCGGCGGCAGTCGCAAAGCCCCGATATCCCCACTCACCATATAGGTCAGGTGCAGCCGGCGGGGGGCGAGCCAGGCGACCTCGACAGAGATGCCGGTCAGGGCCGGGCACGGCGAATCTCGGTGCGGTTTCAGGGCCAAGCGCATGGCCACATGCTACCGGCGGGAGGGCTTAAGGTGGAGTGCAAATCGCCCCGATTGTTGACCGCCAAGGCGGGTCTTGGTACGGGGGGCCATGATCACCCGCGTGACCCTTGCTGGACTGTATTACCGCCTGCCCT
>JANPAO010000542.1:0-2033 GCA_031429955.1 Phenylobacterium sp.
TTCTTCAGCTTGGGGTCCACCGGCGCGCCGGGATCCCCGCCATCGCCCTTGTCGATGCCGGCCTCGGCATGGCTGACCACACCCAGGGGCAGGACGGCAAAGAGCACCGTCCACCAGATGGTGAGATAGATCGCAAAGCCCGTGAACAAGGTCATCAATGATCTCCCTTAGGGGTTTCCATAAGCTCCACCAGGACCCCGCCCATGGCCTTGGGGTGGAGGAAGATCACCGGCACGCCATGAGCTCCCATCCGCGGTTCGCCGGTGCCCAGCACCGTGGCCCCCTTGGCCCTCATGTCATCGCGGGCCACCAGGATGTCTGGGACCTCAAAACAGATGTGATGTTGGCCGCCGGCCGGGTTCTTGGCCAGAAAGCCATGGATGGGTGAGGCCTCGCCATAGGGTTCGATCAGCTCGATCTGGCTGTTGGGGGTATCGACAAAGCAGACCCAGACCCCCTGTTCGGGCAGGGCGAACTTCTCGCCGATCACAGTGGCCCCCAGCAGATCTCGATAGACCTTAATGGCCTCGTCGATAGAGGGGGTCGCCACCCCGACATGGTTCAGTCGTCCAATCATCGGTCACCTGCCTTGGCCATCTGGTGCCTATAGCCGACTTCGCGCCGGTTTGGGGAGCGCGCACATCAGCAGCTATTGGGTAAAGAGCGCCGCGCCGCCATCGCGCAAATGCGCGAGATTCGCCGCCGGACCAAAGATCGCCCCGGCCGCCAGCAATTCGGCGATGCGGGCCGGTGTACAGCCCATCTCCTCCAGCAGTTCGCCGCTATGTTCCCCCAGGTCAGGGGTATGCCGCGTAAAGCCACTGCCGCCAGTGAAGTCGGCATAGCTGCGGATGCTTTGCACATCCCCCAGTCGGGGATGACGCCAGATCTCGAAGAAGCCGTTCTCCCAGAGCCAGTCATCCTCAAAGGCCTCATAGCCGCGAAGCACCGGCGCGCAGGGAACGTCCTGGCTGCGCAGGGTTCCCAGCACATCGTCGCGGAGCCGACTGGCGAGGCTGAGTTCCAGGGCCTGGGCGAAGCCTCCATCGCGGGAGGCGGTCATGGCGTCCGGCGGCGCCGAGACTCCCAAGGCCGTACAGACCGCCTGGGCGTGGGCCTGCGTCTCGCAGACGATGGCGACCCAACCGTCAGCGCAGGGATAGTAGCGATGCAGGGCACGCAGACCCAGGCAGTCTCGCGCCCCAACATCATTGGGGGGCCTCCCCTCATAGGTGGTGACCTCCCCCAGTTGGAAGGTGAGGCTCTGGGCCAGCAGGCTGGTGATCACCTCTTGGCCTTCGCCAGTGGCGTGGCGCGCATTGAGGGCGGCGATGATGCCAAAGGCCACCACGCCCGCGGTGGCCACATCATTGACCGCAATGGTGTGAAGCACCGGCTCCCCCTCGCCACCCTGGGCCGCCATCATGCCGCCCTCGGCCTGGAGCAGCGGATCAAAGCCCGGCAGGACCGCGCGGGGTCCTCGATCACCATAGGCATTGATGGAGCAGGAAATGATGCGCGGGTTGATGGCCTTTAGGACCTCATAGCCAATGCCCAGGCGATCCCGAACGCCGAAGCGGTAGTTGTCCAGAATAACATCGGCCTCCCGCACCATGTCAAAGAACAGGTCCCGGGCGATGGCCTGTTTCAAGTCGATCCCCAGGCCACGCTTGCCCCGGCTACAGATCAGGAACCCCCCGCCATTGCTGCGGAAGGGGTCACCCTCAATGGGTTCGACCTTGATGGCGTCGGCCCCCAGATTGGCCAGGACACCGCCCGCATGAGCCCCGGCAATCACGGTGCCGAGGTCCAGCACGCGGATACCGGCCAGCGGGGCTTGGCGACGCTGCGGCTCGGTCGCTGCAATCGCTGGCCGCTGCGTCCATCCGTGCGCCTCCAGGGGCTTCGCCAAGTGCCGCACCGAGCCCGGCGTTGCCGACAGGCGTGCCGGGGGGGTGGGCATCTGAACTGCGCCCAGGTCTGGGTGATGCAGCGTGGTCCGGGCCTCGGCGGCGGCCACAGCATCGCCCGCA
>JANPAO010000543.1:0-15228 GCA_031429955.1 Phenylobacterium sp.
GGACCCGCGCATGACCATTGGCGATTCCGTCGCTGAACCCCTGCAGGTGTTTAAGCCGGACCTGAAGCGGGGCGAGCGCGACACCGAGGTCGCGGCCATGATGGCCAAGGTCGGCCTGCCACCGGCCCTGATCAACCGCTACCCGCACGAGCTGTCGGGAGGTCAGAACCAGCGGGTCGGCATTGCCCGGGCGATGATTCTAAAGCCCCGACTGGTGATCTGCGATGAGGCGGTCTCGGCCCTCGACGTCTCGATCCGCGCCCAGATCATCGACCTGCTGATCGAACTTCAAAAGGAGATGGGTCTGGCGATGATCTTCATCAGCCACGACCTGGCGGTGGTGCGCGAGATCAGCCACCGGGTGATGGTGCTGTATCTGGGACGGGTGATGGAGCAGGCCGACCGCGAGCAGCTCTATGCCGCGCCGCACCACCCCTATACCCAGGCCCTGTTGTCAGCGGCCCCGATCCCTGACCCGGTTCGCGAGCGCGCCCGCAAGCGGACCAAGCTTTCGGGCGAGCCACCGAGCCCGATGGACCCCCGCAGCGCCCTGCGGTTCCTGCCCTCGCGGCTGTCGGCAGACCCCAAGGCCGAGGTCTACCGCCCGCTGTTGAAGGAGGTGGCACCCGGCCACCTGGTCAGCGAGTTCGATCCTCCGGCTGAGGCCGCCTGAACCTTGATCTAGAAGGCATTCTCGCCGGTGATGGCACGTCCCAGGATCAAGGCGTGGACGTCGTGGGCCCCTTCATAGGTGTTGACCGTCTCCAGGTTCGCGGCGTGCCGCATCACATGGTACTCGCCGGAAATGCCGTTGCCGCCGTGAATGTCCCGGGCCTCGCGGGCGATGGCCAGGGCCTTGCCGCAATTGTTGCGCTTCATCAGGCTGATGGCCTCGGGCACCCAGGCCCCCTGGTCCAGCAACCGGCCCAGGGCCAGAGAGCCCTCAAAGCCGAGCGCGATCTCGGTCTGCATGTCGGCCAATTTCTTCTGTACCAGCTGGCGGGCCGCCAGGGGCTTTCCGAACACCTGGCGGGTCTTGGTGTAGTCGCGGCAGGCGTGCAGGCAGAACTCAGCAGCCCCCATGGCTCCCCAACTGATGCCATAGCGCGCCTTGTTGAGGCAGGAGAACGGCCCGCGTAGACCCGAGACACCCGGCAACATCTGATCCTCGGCCACAAAGACGTCGGCCAGAGCGATTTCCCCGGTGATTGAGGCACGCAGGGAGAGTTTGTTGAGGATCTTCGGTGTGGTGAAGCCCTCGGCACCACGGTCCACCAAGAAGCCCCGGATCACGCCATCCAGCTTGGCCCAGACCAGGGCCACATCGCAGATCGGCGAGTTGCTGATCCACATTTTTGAGCCGTTCAGCACATAGCCGCCCGGGGCCTTGCGGGCCACCGTGCGCATGGAGGCCGGGTCGGAGCCGCCGTCGGCCTCGGTGAGGCCAAAGCAGCCGATGATCTCGCCCTTGGCCATGCCCGGCAGGTATTTGCGCTTCTGGGCCTCTGATCCGAAGGCGTAGATGGGGTACATCACCAGGGACGACTGCACACTCATCGCCGAGCGGTAGCCGCTGTCGATGGCCTCAATCTCCCGGGCGATCAGGCCATAGGCCACGTGGTTGACACCGGCCCCGCCATACTCTTCGGGCAGAGTCGGGCCCAGGAAACCCAGAGCTCCCATCTCGGTCATGATTTCACGGTCGAACCGCTCGTCGGCATAGGCCGAGACCACCCGGGGCAGCAGCTTCTCGCGCGCATAGGACCGCGCCGCGTCCCAGATCATGGTCTCCTCCTCTGAGAGGCGGGACTTCATATCCAGGGGATCTTCCCAGTCGAAGGTCTTTTGGGTGGCGGCGGTGTCCAGAGCCATGACGGTCCCCTTAGCTGTGATGCCGCGCCTTATGACGCCAAATGCGTGCGGCGTGTAGACACCATCGCAGAATTGGCCTTCCCGCATTTTTGCAAATCATTCTCATTGCTGACAAGGACGGTACCAGTTAAGAACGCCTCTCAATAGCGAGAGGCGTGGTTATGGGTATGGTCGGAGTGACGGCGCGACGGCGCGCGCGCGGGGGGCGGATCAGCCTGGCCCTCTTGGCCGGGGCCACCAGCCTGGCCAGTCCGGCCTGGGCCGCAGACGCGGAGATCGAGGTGTCCGGTGTGGTGGTGACGGGCACGCGGCCAGCTCTGGACCTGGAGACCGGTCTGTCGGTCATGCCCACAAGCGTGCAGGACACGCCCCAGGCCATCAGTGTGATTTCCGGTGCCCAACTGCGGGCCCAAGGGGTCAACACCCTGGAACAGGCCCTGCGCAATGTGCCCGGCATCACCATCGCTATCGGTGAGGGCGGCGGCCAGCTCAACGGCGACCAGTTCAAGATCCGAGGGTTCGAGGCCAAGGACGATATCTATATCGACGGCCTGCGCGACTTTGGGGCCTATACCCGCGACAGCTTCAACTATCAGGAAGTCCAGGTCCTCAAGGGCCCATCAGGGGCGATGTTCGGGCGCGGCACCACCGGAGGTGCCATCAACACGCTCTCCAAGCGACCCATGCTGAAGGACGAAACCAGCCTGGATGCCTATGTGGGTCAGGGCGACTATTATCGCGGCTTGGCCGACATCAACCATCAGTTGAGTGAGACGAGCGCTGTCCGGCTGAACCTGATGGCCAGTTCCACCGGCGTGGTCGATCGGGACATGATCGAGTCCCGGCGCTGGGGTGCCGCCCTATCGGTGGGCTTTGGCCTGGGGACCGGCACCAGCGTCATCGCCACCTATCTGCATCAGGACGACGACCGCAGGCCCGACTACGGCATCGTCATCGTCCAGAAGCCCGGTGACCTGATCGCCCGGCCGGCGACGGAGTATCCCGTCGGGGTGGAGCATTCCAGCTTCCTGGGCTTCGCCAATGACACCGACCGGTCCAAGGCCGATATCCTGACCGCTCGCCTGGTCCACAAGGCCGCCCCCTGGCTGACCCTGACCTCCGACACCCGGTTCGGCGCCTATTCCCGCTATTTCCAGTACACCACCCTGGATCAGTGCGCGGCGGCCTGCACCACGGCGCTGTTCGATGGCAATCCCGCAACCGAGGCCTTTGGCGGCATCGGCGGCTCAAGCCCCTATGACTCCGACTCCTGGGGCCTGCAGAATATCTCCACCGCCCGCCTGGACCTGGATATCGGTGGCCTGCGCAGCCAGACCATTGTGGGGGCCGACCTCTCCCGCCAGCAGAACGACAAGACCTTCCTGGCCTACACCCTGCCTCCGGGGATCACGACGCGGCCTGGCGTTCCACACCCGATTGTTACGCCGAACCCGAACTTCCCAGCCGGCTACACCCTGTTTCGCCCCACCCCAAACGGCAACATCACCTGCCCGGCCACCGGCAACTGCACGACAGACATCCTGGGCACGCGGGTCTTTACCAATGTGGCTGGCACCGGGGCTCTGGAAACCCACGGCGAGAGCACGGCCGCAGCCGTCTTCCTCACCGAGCGCCTTTGGTTGAACCCGAAGGTTTCGCTTATCGGATCCCTGCGGATCGAGCGCTATAACGCCACCCTGGACACCCTGCAGTTCAACGGGCTGCCCGCCCCGGTCGGCGGTCTGAAGGTCAAGTCGACCCTCACCAGCCCGCGCGCCAGCCTGGTCTATGAGCCGTCCGACACCGCCACCTACTACGCCTCCTGGGGGCGCTCGGAGACCCCGCAGGGCACCTCCATCGTCGCCTCTGGAACGGCCATCGCTCTGACGGCCAAGGATCTTGACCCCGAAGTCAGTGAAATCTGGGAAGTGGGCGCGAAGACCGCCCTGCCGGGGGGGCGGTTGTCTCTGACCGCGTCGCTCTTTGAGGTGAAGAAGGACAACGCCCTGCAGACCGATCCGGCGACGGGTTTCCTCATGGCGCAATCTGGGGAAAAGCAGAAGGTCAGGGGGCTCGAGCTTGGCCTCTCCGGAAAGCTCACCCCGGCATGGACCGTCAGCGCCGGCTACACCCTCCTCGACTCTGAGGTCCTGGAAAGCTTCACCAACTGCGCCGTCCCCAGCTCGGTGGCCGGGACCCCCAGCAATATCGTGTGCCCAGTCGGGGTCAGCGCGCCGCGTCCGGTCCTCAACACCACAGCCGTTGGGCGGCAGACCACCTTCGTGCCCCGTCAGTCGGCGTCCCTCTACACGACCTATGATCTCGGCGACCTGGTGCCGGGCCTTAGCCTGGGGGGCGACGTCACCTATCAGGATGAGCTTTTCGTCGCCTACACCTCCCGCAGCGTCTCCTTCAGCGACCGCGCCACCCTGACCCCGCTGCGGGTGGCCTCGGTGCCGCAGAGCCTGACGTTCAACGCCTTCGCCAGCTACCGGTGGGACCGGTACCGGGTGGGCATCAACCTCTACAACCTGACAGATCGCCTGAACTACAGTCAGGTCTTCTCCAATCGGGCTGTGCCTGCGGCCGGTCGCACGGCGATCCTGTCCCTGGGCGCCACCTTCTGACAATTCCTCCCCGGAATGATCTAACTGGCGCGGGTCCTTAGGGCCCGCGTCACTTTTTTGGGCGGTAAGATCATGCTGCATCACATTCCCGCGGTCCTGACGGCCTCACAGGTGACGGCGTTTCGTCAGAGATTGGCGCAGACCGCCTGGGTCGATGGTCGGGTCACCGCCGGTGAGCAGTCAGCGAAGGCGAAGAACAATCTGCAGGTCCCCGCCGACTCGCCCACCGCTCGCGAGCTGGGGGAAGAAATCCTGTCAGCCCTGGGCCGAAACCCGGCCTTCATCGCCGCAGCCCTGCCCCTGCGGGTCTTTCCGCCGCTGTTCAACCGCTATGATACCGGCATGGCCTTTGCCAGCCATGTGGACAATGCCATCCGTTTCGCGGGTCCCGTGCGCTTCCGCACAGACCTGTCGGCCACCCTCTTCCTGACAGATCCGGAAGACTACGACGGCGGCGAGCTGGTCATTGAGGACACCTATGGCGAACACGCGGTCAAGCTGACGGCTGGCGACCTGATCGCGTATCCGGCCACCAGCCTGCACCGGGTGTCGGAGGTGACGCGGGGTTCGCGATGGGCGGCCTTCTTCTGGGTCCAGTCCATGGTCAAGGACGATGCCCAGCGCGCCCTGCTGCTGAGCCTGGACACCGCAATCCAGGACCTGACCCTCAAGCTGGGACCGTCAGATCCCTCCCTGATCAGCCTGACCGGCACCTATCACAACCTGGTCCGCCAGTGGGGTGAGGTCTGACGTCCTTAGCTTTGACGCGCGTTTGATCCGAAAACCGGTTCCCACTTTTCGGACCGCGCTTGGGCCTCAGATGACGGCACGTTTCCGAGCGCGACCCCGCAGCCACATGATCACGCCGGTGATCGACAGTAGGGTTGGAGCCAGGCCGCCGAGGAAGATGATGGTCTGCCAGACCAGGCCCATCTCGGCGCCATCGTGGATCCTGCGCATCCAGCGTGACAGAGGATCGGGCTTGCCCCGACCGCCGGGACCGGCCTTATCCAGCGCCATCTCGCCGGTGGCATCGGTGATGGCCAGGGCCGTCGGCTCTGACCGGCCTGGGCTCTGAACCTGAACCTTCCAGGCCGGAGCGTCACCGCGAACCGGAACATTGACCACCGCCAGGCTTGCACCGGGATGGGCGGCCAGGGCCTGGGCTGTGACCGCCTCAACACACAGCCGGGGTTGGGGGGTCGGGGGGGCAAAGCGGCTGCGATTGGGGCTAGAGGCCTCGGGCGGCGGGGTAACCCCAAACAGGGCGCGGCTGGTCTGGGGGAAGGAGATGTAGACCCCGGTCAGGGACAGCACCGCCAGGGGCAGGCAGATCCAGAACCCCACCATGTGGTGGAGATTGAACAGGGTCGAGGGCCCCCGACGCCAGCGCAGGGCTTTGAGCAGGGCACCATTGCGCGGCCACCATAACCATAGGCCCGTGGCGCTGGAGACAAACATCGCCCAGCCCAGCCAGCCCACCACCTTGCGCCCGACCTCCGGGATCAGCAGCGAACCGTGCAGGCGGTGGAGCACCATGAAGACACCCTTGGCGACCTCGGCCTTGTCCAGAACCTTGGCGGTGGCGGGATCAAGCCAGACGTTCAGGGTGCGGGGGCGGCCGCCGGGACCTGGCGGTCCGTCCATGCGTCCGACGGCGACGACGGGATCGCCGGCCTCCTGGGGAAACCGGATCTGGGTGAGGTGGGCCTCGGTGCCGAAGGCAGCCCGGGCGTTGGCGGCATAGGCGGCCGGCGGCAGAACGACCCGGGTCCCGGTGATGGCGAAGCGCTCGGCATGGATCACCCGCTCCAGCGGCTCGTGCCAGACCAGCAGCGAGCCAGAAATCCCCAAGGGGATGAAGGCCACCAGCAGGCCGACCCCGAGCCAGAGGTGAACATTGAGCCACAGGCGACGCAGGCGATTTGACCGTGATTGTTCCATGCAGTCCCCAAGGCGCGACAGTCGAAGCGGTCTCTTACTGCGAATAGCTTTCAATCGCAATTACACAGCTTGCCGCCTGCGCAAGTCTGCTTGCTCGCCTCTGGCGCGAATCATGTGAGTCTCTGCCCAGGGTGCCTGCAACCAATAGGGCGTTCGGTTGTTCCCGTATCCTGCATCAAGCCAGGGGATCACCCATGTCGCTGACCCGTACCGAGTCCAGTCCCCTTGCGCTGTTGCGCCCATTCCTGTGGCTGGCGGTGGCGGCCTTCCTGCTGGGGTTCTTCAGCTATATGGCCGCAGGCGCCGGTGGCGTGGCCAAGGCCTATGCCCGGGGCCATGGCGCCGTCATCGACGCCGAGCTTTCGCCCCATACCCGATGAGCGTCCTCAAGGGGTCGTGCGGCCCCGGGCGACGAACCAGCCATTGCGGAATTTTGCGTCGGCCTTGCCATAGGCAAAGGCCTCGCCCTCCGGCGTAAGCACCGTGCCACCGGCGGCTTCCAGCACGGCATGGCCCGCAGCAATATCCCACTCCATGGTCGGCCCGTGCCGGGGATAGACGTCGGCCGAGCCCTCGGCCAGGCGACAGAACTTGATGGAGGAATCCATCGCCTGGGGCGTATCGAAGCCGTACTTCTCGGCCAGGGCCTGGATCGTCTCGGGCTTCATGGTGTGGCTCACCAGGGCGACCGCCGTGCCCTGGGGCCAGTCTCGGGCTTGGATGGGCTGGCCGGCCTCGCCGACCACGCGCTTCATGGCCTGCCGGCCCATGGTGTACCAGGTCTCCCCGGAGGCCGGCGCACAGACGGCCCCAGCCACGGGACGGCGACCCTCGATCAGGGCGATATTGACCGTGAAATTGGGATCCCCCCGGACAAAGGCCTTGGTGCCATCCACCGGGTCCACCAGGAAGAACCGATGGCCGATGGCCTCAGGCGTACCAAACTCGCTGGCATCTTCCTCGGAGATCACATGGACGCCCGGGAAATGGGTCTCAAGGCGCTCCAGGATCAGCAGTTCCCCGCGCCGATCGGCCTCGGTCACGGGGCTGTCGTCGGCCTTGGAATGGACCGTCAGCCCCGACTTCCAGAGCGGCAGCACAAGCCGGCCCGCCTCCTCGACGATATCGGCCAGCAGGCCGCCCACATCATTGTCAAAACTGCTCATCGCCACACCCTAGCCTGCCCCGGACCGATGGCGCACCATGACGCTCGCCGGGAGGTTTCCTAGACGGCTGATCCTGTTTGCCAAAGCGCCAAATCAGGCCAAGTTCGTCATCCGATGACCGAGCCCGCCCCGACCCCCGAGATTGAGGCCGCCCCAGAGCTGGCTCCGCCGCGCACCGCCGAGGTGGCCGCCTATCTCGCCGCGCGGATGTGTCACGACTTTATCAGCCCGGCCAGCGCCATCGTTTCGGGCCTGGACCTGCTGGAAGACCCCACCGCCAAGGACATGCGCGACGACGCCATGGACCTGATCGGGGCCAGCGCACGTAAGCTGGCCGACCTGCTGTCCTTCACCCGCGTCGCCTTCGGTGGTTCGGCCACGGCGGAAACCTTTGACGCCCGGGAGCTGGACAAGCTGACCCAGGGCATTTTCGCCCACATGCGGGCTGACCTGGACTGGCATGTTGAGCCTGCCTCCCTCAACAAGGCGGCGGCCCGCACCATCCTGAACCTGGCCCAGATGGCTGGGGCCGCCCTGCCCACCGGGGGGACCGCCAAGATCCGCGCGGTCGAAGAGGGGGCCTTCGTAGTGATCGCCGTCGAGGCCATGGGGCCGCGTGCCCGGCTAAGGCCTGAGGTGCTGCAGGGCCTGAGAGGCGAGGCCATGGGCGAGGGTCTGCACGGCCACTGGGTCCAGGCCTATTATGTTCATCTGTTCATGACCGACGCCGGAGGTCGGATCTTTGCCGACGTGACCGAGGAGAAGGTCACCTTCGCCGCCAGCGTCCCGGCCTGACAGACCCGGCAATTGTGAATTCGCAGCCGGTCAATACGCCTCCTTAACCAACGCCACGCGACAACAGGTTCGAAGGGTGGAGTATCCCGTTGAAGACCTGCCTCGTGGTTGACGATAGCCGGGTGATCCGCAAGGTCGCCCGCCGAATCCTGGAGGACCTCGGCTTTGAGATCGCCGAGGCGTCCGACGGGCTGGAGGCGCTTGCCTGGTGCCGCGCCACCATGCCTGACGCCGTGCTGCTGGACTGGAACATGCCGGTGATGACTGGAATCGAGTTCCTGCGACACCTGAGGCTGGAGCCCGGCGGCAGCAAACCCACCGTTCTCTTGTGCACCGTTGAGAACGACGTCGAGCGGATCAACGAGGCCCTGGATTGCGGGGCAAATGAGTACATCATGAAGCCCTTCGACAGCGACATCGTGGCGTCGAAGTTCGCCGAGGTCGGTCTGGCATGAGACCCGAGGACAAGGATCTGGTGGTCCAACTCTGTGGCGCGCGGGCGGGCCTGCATGTCGACCCGCAGAAGGACTATCTGCTGGAGAGCCGTCTGGGCCCGGTGGCCCGCCGCGAGAACTTTGGCTCCATCGACGAAATGATCGCCACCCTGCGCAGCAAGCGCGAGGACCGCCTGGCCTGGGCCATTGTCGAGGCCATGGCCTCCAGCGAGACCTGCTTCTACCGCGACCGCACCCCCTTTGCCCTGTTCCGCGA
The DNA here is from genome assembly GCA_031429955.1 of Phenylobacterium sp. Classification (GTDB taxonomy): domain Bacteria; phylum Pseudomonadota; class Alphaproteobacteria; order Caulobacterales; family Caulobacteraceae; genus Phenylobacterium. Next base: position 9,116 of record JANPAO010000543.1, read on the forward strand.
CGAGATCCTGCCCACCCTGGCGAGGCTGCGGGACGGCGAGCCGATCCGCATCTGGAGCGCGGCCTGCGGTTCGGGCCAGGAGGTCTATTCCCTGGCCATGACCATCGATGATCAGCGGGCCCTGATGCCCGGTACCAAGCTTGAACTGTTTGCCTCTGACCTGTCCGAGCGCGCCCTAGAGAAGGCGCAGAGCGGTCTCTACACCCAGTTCGAGGTCCAGCGGGGCCTGCCCATTCGCCACCTGGTGCGGCACTTCGAGAAGGTCGACGAGATGTGGGTCCTGTCGCCCCGCATCCGCCAGATGGTGCGCTGGCGGCGGATCAACCTGGTGTCGGACCTATCCGCCGCCGGGCGATTCGACGTGATCTTCTGTCGCAACGTGCTGAGCGCCCTGGTGGAGCCCATGCGTGTCCGGCTGCTGGAGAACCTGGCCCGGGCGCTCAGCCCCGACGGCTTCCTGTTCCTTGGGGCGACAGAGACCGCCACCGGCCTGTCGCAAGCCTTCCAGCCGGTGAGCGGTCGCCCGGGTCTCTACGCCCGCAACCCCGCCTTCCGCGCGGCGGCCTGACCCAGGGCACATAGCCCGCGCGCTCGACCTGGCGTAGGATGGACGGCAACCCGAGGGAGACCGTCATGCGCCTAAGCTCCGCTGCCCTATTGGCGACCGTCCTGGTCCTTTCGGCCTGCAACCGGCAGGAGGCCAAGCCCGCAGCTCCCGCCCCGCAGGCCGCGCCACCGCCGCCTGCGGCCATTCCAGTTCCGGTGCCGACACCTGAGCCCCAGCTCAGCGGCTTCAGCCATGCGCCAGGGCTGAACCTATTTGGCTATTACCTCGCCAAGGCCCCGGTGCAGTTTGGCAACCATCGCCTGCGTAACGTTCATCTGGGGGCACCCGAGGAGTTTGACAGCTACGAAAAGGGCCAAAGGATCTCGGCGGCCTATGCCCCGCTCATGCTGGAATTCGACGACATCACCAGCCCCAAGCGGGAGAACGAGCTGGGCCAGCCCTACTACGAAGTCAGCCGCCGCGTTCTGCCCAGCGCCTATCGCGTCACCGGACAGACCGTCAGCTTCCGAGGGCGCGACGCCGTCCTGGGCGACGTCACCTTCGAGGGCCAGTTCGACGCCAAGGCCCTGGAGCGGGTGCGCGGCGGGGGCGCCGACGAGCCGGTGCTCAGCGGGGTGATCGTGGCCATGGGTCAAAGCGTCAGCCGCAGCTTCGTCTGGTTTGGTGGCGACTGAGCCTGGACCCTGACCGTTTCAGATGGATTCATCTGAAACGGCAAGAAGGGTCTAGATTCTAAAGTGTAGAGCGTGACAGGCGCTTCAACCGGCATCCACTTGAAGCTGTCACGCTCTGCCTGATCATCTCCGGTTCATGCCGCCGGTGGCAGGATGGTCGCAATGAGGCCATTGGCCTCCTATCTGATGGATATGATGATCAAGTCCCGACACCTCCTCACCGCTGGCCTGGCCATCGGTCTTGCCCTGTCCCTGGCCACGCTCTCGCAGGCTCAGGCCCCCGAGGCCCTGGTGGGTCGCGAGGTGCATGCCGCCGATGGCGCTCTTTTGGGCTCCATCACCCGGGTGATTCTGGGGGCGGACGGCCGACCGCTGCAGGTTCTGGTTCAGCCCAAGGGAAACCGCGCTGCCGGGCCCCGCAGCCTGCCATTCAAGGCCCTGAAGTCTGAGGGCCAACAATACGTCATCCCGCTCAGCAAGGCCGAGTTCGACTCGATCCCCGCCGTGGACGTGAGCGACAACTAAACTTCGGCCAGGTCCAGCTTGAACACCGTGCAGGAGTTCCAGACCACCCCAGGCCGCAGCAGGGTCGGGGCGAAGTTGGTGTGGTTGGGAGCGTCGGGGGCGTGCTGGGTTTCCAGGGCGACCCCGCCCCAACCGGTATATACCTGCAGGCAGGGCTCGGTGGTGGCGATGCTCAGGCTTCGCCCGGTGCCCTGGTGAACAAGCCGCGCCGCCGGGGCTAGGGTGCCGCGCTTCTTGGCCGCCAGCACAAAGGTATGGTCCAGGTCACCAGTCAGGCCGCGCCCCTGGCGGAAATCCAGGTCGGTGTCAGTCACGTCGCGGATCTCGCCGGTGGGAATCAGGGCCTCGTCGGTTGGCAGATAGGCATCAGCGGCCAGTTGCAGCTGGTGGTCGCGAACATGCCGCGCGTCGAGGCCGCCCAGGTTCCAGTAGGTATGGTTGGTGAGGTTGACCACTGTGGATGCCGTGGTTGTGGCCTGGAGCGTCAGACGAAGCTCATTGCCACGGGTGAGTTCATAGGTGGCGATCACCGTAAGCTCGCCGGGAAAGCCTTGATCACCATCGGGACTGACATGGCGCAGGCTCACCTGAGCGCCGGCCCGGGTCTCCTGGGCCTTGGCAGACCACACCGCCTTGTCGAAACCCGCCTTGCCACCGTGCAGACAGTTGTCGCCCTCGTTGCGATCAAGGTCGTAGGGCCGCCCGTCGAGGGAAAACTGGCCCCGCGCGATGCGCCCCGCATAGCGGCCCACCAGGCAGCCAAAATAGCGGGGACTGTCGAGATAGTGCTCCAGATAGGGGTAACCGAGGACGATGTCGTCCATCTCCCCGTCCCGATCCGGCGCGCGGATCGATTGGACGGCACCGCCATAGGTGAGGATCCGCACCGAGACGCCGTGAACATTCGTGAGGGTATAGGCCTCCACCGTCTGTCCGTCGGGCAGGCGGCTGAAGGGCGTCATAGCTATTGGGGAATTCATACCAGTTCCCGCAACCGCGACGCGGCCTCCTCAGGGGTGAGGTCACGCTGCGGCATGGCCAGCATCTCGTAGCCCACCATGAACTTGCGCACCGAGGCCGAGCGCAGCAGCGGCGGGTAGAAGTGGGCGTGCAGGGTGATGTGTCCCTCCGGCCGCCCATCCACCGGCCGCTGGTGGATGCCCATGGTGTAGGGGAACGAGGTATCGAACAGCCGATCATAGGCCTGGGTCAGACGCGACAGCACATCGGCCAGACCTGCCCGCTCCGGCGCACTCAACTCGTCCAAGCCGGTGACCGAGCGGCGGGGAATCACCAGGGTCTCGAAGGGCCAGGCCGCCCAATAGGGGACCAGGGCCACAAAGGTATCGTTCTGCACCACGATCCGCTCTCCGGCCTCGAACTCCCGTTCGAGATAGGCCGACAGCAGGGTCACCCCATGGGCGTCGAACCAGGCCCGCTGCCTGGCGTCTTCCCGTTCCTGCTCGTTGGGCAGGTGTTGCTGCGCCCAGATCTGGCCGTGGGGATGGGGATTGCTGGCCCCCATCATCTCGCCGCGGTTCTCGAAGATGGTCACCGCGCCCACATCCGGCCGACCGGCCAAATCCACGAACTGATCGGTCCAGACCTCGATCACCGACTCGATCTGGGCCAGGCTCATCCCGGCCATGGTGAGGCTGTGATCGGGGGTGTAGCAGATCACCCGGCAGACTCCCGCCTCGGGCTCGACCACCAGCAGATCGTCAGTCTCCGGATCACCCGCAGTGACCCCGGGAAGCAGGGCCGGGTAGTCGTTGTCGAAAACATAGACCCCGGCATAGTCGGGGTTTCGGGTGCCGCCGGCTCGCATCACCCCCGCACAGAGATAGCAGGCCGGGTCATGGGCCAGGCCTGACCTGGGCGTCGGGGCGCTGGCCGCACCTTGCCAAGGTCGGCTGACCCGCTGGGGCGAGACCAGTACCCAGTCGCCGGTGAGCAGGTTGAGGCGTCGTTCCGGTCGTAGGGTCGAGGTCATAGGCTCACCTCCGCGCCGCCGGCCACCGCTCGACATAGGAAGGCATCGGGCACCTGGCCGATCTCCGCCCCATAGGCCGTCTGAATCGAGGCCATGGCACTCTGCGCCGCGCTATCCTCCACCAAGGCGATGACATACCCCCCAAAGCCACCCCCCATAAGCCGGGCGCCCTGCACACCCGGCGTCGCCTGGGCAATGGCGGCCAGACGGTCGATGACCGGCAGGCTGACCTCCATGTCGTCGCGCAGGCTGGCATGGGAGAGGTTCAAGAGCTGGCCCAGACCGGCAAGGTCGCCTGCCGCCATGGCGCTCACCGCCCGCCCGACGCGGGCATTCTCCGACACCACGTGACGGCACCGGCGGGCGGGTCCGCCGGAGAGACGTGACAGGGCCACCGGCAGGTCGGCCTCGGTGACATCGCGCAGGGTTGTGGCCCCCAGAGCGGTGGCCGCAGCCTCGCAATCCTGGCGGCGTTGCGCATACTCGCCTGTGACCAGCCGACGCTCGGCCATGCTGTTGATCAAGAGGAACGAGGCCCCGGGCGGCAGGTGGGCGGGGGTGGCCTTCAAGGTCCGGCAGTCGAGCATCAGGGCACCACCCTCTACGCCATTGGCGCTGGCGAATTGATCCATGATGCCGCAGGGCACACCCACAAAGCGGTTTTCGGCGGCCTGGGCCCATAGCGCGACCTGGGCACCGTCGGCGGTCTCACCGGCCAGGGCCAGGAGGGCCAGGGTGACGGCCACCTCAAGGGCTGCCGAGGAACTGACCCCGGCACCCATGGGGACATCGGAATCAATCAGCAGGTCAGTGCCCGGCACGTCTACGCCAGCGGTCATCAGGACCGAGGCCACGCCCGCCACATAGTCGGTCCAGTCGCCCCGAGGGGCCAGGCTGTCCAGGTCCAGGTCCATCGCCTGGTCCATCGTCGCACTGGCGATCCGTAGGGCTCGGCCGCCATTGGCCGCCGCGGCCACGCGGCACCAACGGTCGATGGCGGCCGGCAGGACAAAGCCCTGGGAATAGTCGGTATGCTCGCCGATCACATTGATCCGGCCCGGCGCTCGGAACAGGCGCGGCGTGCTGCCGTACCGCTGGCGAAAGGCGGACATCATCTCGGTCTGGGTCACGGAACGATCCGGGTCAGGCGGAATACCGCGATCTCTCCGGCCCGCATCACTGGCAGGGGGATGCCGGTCTTGGCCAGCATGTGGCCGGTAGCACGGAGGCTCTCGCCCTTCACCAGAGGTGTCGGGCGCTTCATGGTGCCGTGGGGCCGAAGGGGCGGGTTGAGCATGACGGTCTCATAGTCCGCCTCGGGTTCCATGCCTACCAGGCGAAGGGGTGCCAGGGTCGCTGTCTGTGGCGTGGCCACCTGGGCCGCCGAGACCAGGCTCACCACAGGTCCGTGGTTCACAAAGGCGAGACAGCCAGGATCAGGGTGCTCCAGGCGCAGGGTCCGGCCCGCATGCAGGTCGTCTCTGAGGGTCTTGTGGAGGGCGATGACGGTGGCCAGCCGCTGCCGCTCGTCCTCGGTAAACCCCCGAAGGTCAGCCTCGATGCCCATGTGGCCGGCCAGGGCCGTCAGGGCCCGCAGCGACAGGCTGGACGTCCTGGCCGTGGTGTGGCTGGCAGCGGGTCCCACGTGGGACCCCATTACTTCGGGGGGGAAGAAGATGGAAAAGCTGCGTTGGATCGCCTGGCGTTCGATGGGATCGTTGCAGTCGGAGGTCCAGATGCGATCGGTGCGCTTGAGGATCTCATAGTCGGCCCGAGCGCCGCCGGAGGAACAGCTTTCGATCTCCACGCCGGGATGGGCGGCGCGGAGCTGGTCCATTAGGGCGTAGACCGCAAGCGTCTGGCGATGCACGCCCGCACGCCCGGCACTCAGGGCAGCGATGGACGCGATCATCATCCGTATGGTTTCAGTGTCTGGATGGCCGGTGGCGGCACCAAGGGCGGCACCATCCATGGCAGCACCGACGAACTCGGCTTTCACGCCGTCGAGCATCCGCATTACGTCACCGATGTTCACGCCACGATCCTCCACCTGCTCGGCCTCGATCCGCACCGGCTGGAGATTCCCGGTCGGAAACGGCTGGAGCGGGATTTTGGAAAGGTGATCGGCGAGGTTTTGGCGTGATGTGGAGGCTCACGCGCTACACGACGGTTAGTACTTTGGGCCTCCAAGATGATACCACTTTGACCACGTCTCGTCATCGCCTTCCATGTCCGGCTTCAAATGAAAGTCCACTTTGGGCCAATCCATGCTGAAAACGGCAACATCGCTCTCGTAGCTGAATCCATTCGCTTCAGATTTGAAATGAGGGTGGACGTCGGTCGGATCGGACTG
>JANPAO010000544.1:0-3927 GCA_031429955.1 Phenylobacterium sp.
GCGTAGAGCTCGGCCATACCTTTTCCGAACCCATCGAAGTTCGAGAATATGCCATCGACGTGGGCGTTGACCTGATAGCTGTCGCTGGCCCCGGTGAGGTCGGCCCAGGGGGTGCCCAGGGCCACGGTGCCGGGGAGGGCCTCGCCGAGGCTCTTGAGCTTCAGGGCCAGGGCCAGGGTCAGGCCACCGCCGGCAGAGGTTCCAAAGGCCCCCATGGCGCTGGCGGGATGGTCGGCGCGCAGGGCCCGCCAGACGGCCAGGGCATCGTCCACGGCAGCAGGGAAGGGGTGGGCCGGCGGCATCCGATAGTCCACCGAGATCACCTTCATGCCGCTGTAGTGGGCGCCCAGGACTGCCTCGCTGGTGCTGGCTTCGCCGCCGTTCAGGGCGTAGCCGCCGCCATGGAAATGCACCAGCAGCTTGCCGGCCTTGGCGGGATCGAGGGTGGCGGGGATGATCTCGCGTACCGTCACGCCCGCGATTTGGCCCAGGGTGGCCGTGTGGGGGAAGAGCGCCTTGATGGCCGGAGCAGAGGCCAGGGCCTGGGCGTCCATCTGGGCGATCACGGCGGTCCACTCCGCCGCGCTCTGGGGGGCCCAGCCTTCGGGAAGGCCATTGCCGGCGGCGGCGGCGGCCGCAAGGCCGGAGATGGACCTCTGCAGTTGCGGGCTGACGGTGGTGGGGGTCCTCAGGCTCTTGGCGGGAACCGTGCGAGGGGTGTGTAGCTGTCCGGCGTCATCCATGGTGGGGTTCTCGTTGATACATCTAAGGGAGGTGGGGGGTGAGGTCTCAGGCATTCCGCGCCATCAGGCCGCCGTCCACCGGGATCACTGCCCCGGTGATGTAGCTGGCGGCCGGGAGGCAGAGACTTAGGGTCATGTGGGCGACTTCCTCGGGCATGCCGTAGCGGCCTAGAGCCGTGCGGCGGCGTGCGAAGGTCTGGCGGGCGTCGTCGGGAAGGGCGCTGGTCATGCCGGTGAGGATGGGGCCGGGGCAGATGCAGTTGACGGTGATGCCCTCGCGACCCAGTTCCACGGCCAGGGCCCGGGTCAGGCCGGTGACCCCGGCCTTGGCGGCGGCATAGGCGCTGTCGCGGGCCGTGGCCCCCAGGGCCTCGGTGGAGGCGATATTGACGATGCGGGGGGCGGCGGACTTGCGAAGGTGGGGCAGGGCGGCGCGGATCACTCGGTGGTGGGCGGTGAGCAGGATGGTCACGGAGCGGTTCCACACCGCCTCATAGCCCTCGTCATCGATGGCGGCGAACCCGGAAATCCCGGCATTGTTGATAACGATGTCGAGGCCTCCAAAGTGGGTGGCGACCTGGCCGGTGACCGCCAGGATGGCCTCGGGATCGGCGACATCCAGGGGCCAGGCCTGGGCCGAGCCCCCTGCGGCGGTGATGGCGTCGGCCACCTCGGCGCAGGCCTTGGCGTCGCGGTCGGTGACGGCGACATGGGCCCCTTCGCCGGCGAAGACCTGGGCGGTGGCGGCCCCCATGCCCCCGCCCGCCCCGGTGATGAGGACGACGGAACCCTGGATCGAGCGGCTGAGGGACGGGGTCATGATAGGGACAGGCCTCCATCGACGATCAGGGTCTGGCCATGGACATAGGCCGCCAGGGGCGAGGCCAGGAACAGCACGGCACCGGCCATGTCGGCCGGGGTGCCGGCCCGACCTGCGGGGATGGCGCGCAGGGCCCCGGCCATCCGCTCGGGATGATCGGTGGTGACGGCGGTGAGCTTGGTGGCCACCAGGCCCGGCGCCAGGCCGTTGACCCGGATCCCGTCCCGGGCCCAGGCCTCCCCCAGGGTCTTGGTGAGGCTGACGGCGCCGGCCTTGGAGGCGGCATAGGCCGGGTTGCCGCGATTGGACTGGAAGCCCGAGACCGAGCTGACAATGATGATCGAGCCCTTGGCGGCGGCCAGCCGGTCGTGGAAGGCCATGGAACAGTCCATCAGGCTGTCGAGATTGACCGCCATGACCCGGTCCCAGCCCTGCGGCGCGAACTCGCCGCGCTTGTAGACCACCGTGCCCTGGCAGAGGACTAGGACATCGAGGCTCGGCAGGCGGGCGGCCTCGGTGGCGATGGCGGCGCGGTCGGCGACATCGACACTGGCATAGGTCAGGCCGGTGAGGTCGGAGCCCTCGATGCCCTGATAGTCGGCGGCGCTGGCCCGGGTGCCCCAGACATGGACCCTGGCACCCCGGTCTTTGAACCCGTGGGCGATCCCATTGCCAATGCCGCTGGAGCCTCCCACCACGAGGACGGTCTGGCCGGTAAAATCGAGATCGGAGATGGGATCAGCCTATGGGTTTGGGGTGGGCTCAGATCCTCCCCCAGCGCGCAGCGCGATGTGGGGGAGGTGGCGCGGACCGCAGGTCCGTGACGGAGGGGGATCGCCGTAGGCGACACCTGTGACCGCAAACAAAAGTCAAAGTCCCCCTCAGTCAGCTTCGCTGACAGCTCCCCCAGGAGGGGAGCATCTGGCGTGCGAGGGACCTCAGGCCACAGCTTCCTCCAGGAGACCCCGAGCGTGGGCTTCGGTGGGGGCGAAGTAGACCAGGCCGTCGCCCCAGTCATAGGCGACCACGTCGGCCGGGGGCTTGGCGGCTTGGCCGCAGAGCACCGCCAGTTCCTTGGCGGTCAGCATGGGCCAGCGGGCAAAGGCCTGCTCCGGGGTGGGGTCTGGGCGAGGGTCGGCGGTGGCGCCGGGGAGGGCGGCCTCCAGGCCCGCGACATATTCCTCGTAGGAGACCCAGCCGGCCACCGTCTGGTCGCCGTTCGGACCCCGGAAGATGACGGTGGGCAGGGCATATCTGTCGTGGCCCTCGGAGTGCTTAAGCTCACCGTTCATGGGGCTGTCGTGCTTGAGGTTGCGCACATAGTCGCTGGGGGCGCGGGTCTCCTCCCAGTCGGCGCGGTAGGCGTCGATGACGGCGTCCTTGGCCTGATCGGCGCGCCAGCGGCGATGGTCGAGGCCCGGAACGCCCTGGGTGGCGGCGTCGAACTCGTCCGGCGTCTGGGGACCCAGGCCGAAGACGAAGATCTGCTCGCGGAACCGGCGCAGCACGGCCTCGGCCACCGCCGGACCCTGGAGCTCTGCGGCCTTGACCGCCATCCCCAGCGGGTCGGTGGACTGCAGCATCAGGTGCATGGGGTTGGGATAGGGCATGCCGGTGAGGTGCCAGACCCGCTTCCAATAGGCACGCATGGGCTCGGCGGCGCTGACCCGGTCCCAGCTGTCCTTGCCGGTTGCGGCATTGCCCACCAAGCCACCCATGACCTTGCGCCAGGTCAGGTGGTGGCCGTGTCGCCAGTCCAGGAGGCGCAACAGGGGCTCGGCGCCCCAGGCGGTGGAACAGACAGCGTCGGTGTACTCGATCGCCTCGATGCGGGCTTGGGTCATGCCTGGGGTCCTTTCCTCGCCGGCTCTCTCCGGAGCCGTGCCCTAGCCTAGCACAGTCAGGCCGAGGTCAAGTTCTGGATTTGCAGGGCGGTGAAGGCGTTGACCTGGACCGGCGACATGGCCCCGACCTGGGTGGCGGTGAGCTGGCGCACCTGGGTCAGGTTCAGGCGTGGGATCTGGGTTGGGGTCAGGGCCGCGACCTGGGTGTTGGTGAAGGCTGCGATCACCGTGGGGGTCAGGGCGGCGATCTGCGCGGCGGGCAGGGCGGCGATCTGGGTTGCGGTCAGGCTGGGGAGCAGGGTCGGGTCAATGGCGGCCAGCTGGCTGGCGCCCAGGCCCGCGATCTGGGTTGCGGCCAAGGCCCCGATCTGGGTTGTCGACAGGCCAAACAGGTTGGTGGTGGAGAGCGCCCCCACCTGGGCGGTGGTCAGGAGGCCGAGCTGGGTGCTGGTGAACTCCGAAAAGTCGGTGGTGCTGAGGCCGCGCACCAGATTGACGCCGAGGGACTGGACCTGGGTGG
>JANPAO010000545.1:0-2211 GCA_031429955.1 Phenylobacterium sp.
CCGCCCAGCTGGATGTCGGTGCCGCGCCCGGCCATGTTGGTGGCAATGGTCACCGCACCAGGCACGCCGGCGTCGGCGACGATGGCGGCCTCCTGCTCGTGATAGCGGGCGTTCAGAACATTGTGCGGGATGCCACGGATGGTCTTGCCGTCCAGCTCGAAGGTGTGGGCCTTGAGCATTTCGGACAGCAGTTCGGATTTCTCGATCGAGACGGTGCCGACCAGGATCGGCTGCTTGCGGCGATAGCAGTCCTCGATCAGCAGGCAGACGGCTCGGTTCTTTTCCGCAGCTGTGCGGTAGACCTCATCGTCGTCGTCGATCCGCACCACGGGCCGGTTGGTGGGAATTTCGGCAACATCCATCTGGTAGATGTCGAGGAATTCCTGCGCTTCGGTGGAGGCTGTTCCGGTCATGCCGGACAGTTTGGAATAGAGGCGGACGTAGGTCTGGATCGTCACCGAGGCCAGGGTCTGGTTCTCGGGCTGGACGACGGCCCCTTCCTTGGCCTCGATGGCCTGGTGCAGGCCTTCTGACAGGCGGCGACCCTGCATCATGCGGCCCGTGAACTCGTCGATCAGGATCACTTCGCCGGCGCGGACGATGTAGTCCTTGTCGCGCACATAAATGACGTTGGCGCGCAGGGCCTGATTGATGTGGTGGACGACCGAGATATTGGCCGGATCATATAGACCGGCCGAGTCGGCCTCGAGGTGACCGGCGGCGGCAGCCATCTCCTCGATGGTTTCCGAGCCCTCTTCGGTCAGGATTACCTGCTTCTGCTTCTCGTCGTATTCGTAGGTGCTGGTGTCCTTGATCAGCTCTTTGACCAGCAGATCCATGGTCCGGTAGAAATCGCTCTTGTCGTCTGTGGGACCTGAGATGATCAATGGCGTACGTGCCTCATCGATCAGGATGGAGTCCACCTCGTCGACGATTGCGAAGTTGTGGCCGCGCTGGACCATCTCGGACGCTTCGTAGACCAGGTTGTCGCGAAGATAGTCGAAGCCGAATTCGTTGTTGGTGCCATAGGTGATGTCGGAGCCATAGGCCTCCTGGCGCTCGGCCTGGCTCAGGCCGTGCACGATCACGCCGACCGACAGGCCCAAGAACCGGTAGACCTGTCCCATCCATTCGCTGTCGCGCTGGGCGAGGTAGTCGTTGACCGTGATGACGTGGACGCCCTTGCCGGCCAGCGCGTTGAGATAGACCGGGCCTGTGGCGACCAGGGTCTTGCCCTCGCCCGTCCGCATCTCGGCAATGCCGCCCTTGTGCAGGATCATGCCGCCGACCAGCTGGACGTCATAGTGGCGCTGGCCCAGCACGCGGCGAGCCGCCTCGCGGACCACGGCAAAGGCTTCTTCCAGCAGGCCGTCCAGGGTCTCGCCCTTGGCCAGTCGCTCGCGGAATTCGACGGTCCTGGCACGCAGCTGCGCGTCTGTCAGCGCGTGCGTTGCGGGCTCCAGCGCGGTGATCCTGAGGGCGCGCGCTGCCAGGGCCTTGACCTTGCGGTCGTTGGAAGAACCGAAGAAACGTTGGAAAATGGTCAAGTGATAGTCCGATCGTGCGAGCCGCGCGCGGCGATAAAACCCCTCGCCGCCGGGGCAAAAGCGCTCTTTCAGGGGCGTGGGAGACTTAAGGAGTGGCCCCGCCCAAGTCAACGCGGGCGACCCTGTTCGGGGTTGACCAACGTCAGCGTCTCTATACCGTCGGTCTCACTATGAAGGCTTAATCGCACATAAGCGCCGCGCACACCGCTGGCCATTTGCGACGCGCAGGGACCCAGAGGTTCCGGCGCGCTCCCTTTCTCTGTCTGAAAGACCTTCATGACCAAGGACACCACAACAAACCGCTATGGCTCCATCGCGGCGGAAATCTACGACATCGACAAACCCTATTTCGCCCTGGCCGACACAGCCTTCCACCTGGAACGGTTTCGGGGCTTTGACCGGCCGATCCTGGAACCCGCCTGCGGGTCCGGCCGCACGCTGATCCCGTTCCTGCAGGCCGGGCTGGACATCACGGGGTTTGATCCCAGCCCCGAGATGCTGGATCGCTGCCGGGCTCGGGCGGCAGAGGCGGGGTTCTCGCCGGATCTCAGCCCGCAAAGCTATGAGGACTTCGCCTATAATCGCCGGTTCGGCGCGATCATTGTGCCGGTGGGATCGTTCACCCTGATCGACGACTTTGCGGTGGCGATGGCGGTGCTGCGGC
>JANPAO010000546.1:0-4548 GCA_031429955.1 Phenylobacterium sp.
CCGGCGTCAAGTCAGGTGAGATTTGATCTGGACCTTGATCTCCGCCCAGGCCGGGGCGGTGGGGTCGATGAGTTCAAAGTGACCTGCGCCCCTTAGGTCCAGAGTCGTCACCGCATCGCCCAGGGCGTCGGCTCGGGCGGCGTAGTCTGCCCCGAACCGCGAGGGCACGATGGGGTCAAGGTCACCGGAGATGATGGCCTGGGGCACGCCGATCGGCAGCATAGCGGCTGGTGAAGTGTCGGCAAAGACGTCCGTGCGGGGATGAGTGGCCGCGCCGGTCAGGGCGTCGATGGTGGCGGGACCGCCGCAGGCATCGGGTCCGGTCTGGCGATAGGCCGCGAGGTCAAGGATGCCGGCCAGGCTGACGGCCGCCCTGGGTATGAAGGGGTCGGGGCCGCGCAAGGGACCCCGGGTGCTGCTCCACAGGGCCAGATGCCCGCCGGCCGAGTGACCAACGGCCACCACCCGAGCCAGGTCGAGGGGGTGGGAACTCGCCAGGCCGCGCACATGGTTCACGCCGGTGGCCACGTCCTGGAAGGTGCCGGGATAGCCGCCGCCCTCATGGCCGATGCGGCGGTACTCCAAGTTCCAGACGGCGATCCCGTCGGCGCGCAGGTCAGCGCAGGCCGCGTCCATCAGGTCCAGGCCCGGCAGCTCCGCCAGCCAGCAGCCGCCATGGATCATCACCACCAGGGGATGGGGCGGGCGAGCCTGCGGCAGCCAGAGCTCGCCAAACTGCAGGGGCAGGGGACCATAGGCGATGCTGGCATCGGCCTTGGCGCGGGGCCGGGCTAGCAAGTCGCGATAGCTGATGGGTTCGCGGGGTTTCATGTCTGGCTCCTTGCCCGCCGCAGCGTCAGGGGGTGAGGATGCCTGAAAAGACGATCCAGGGAGAGACAAGACCATGACCGATGACCCGATCCTGCTCACCGATGATCCGGCACCCCATGTTCGGCGCATCACCCTCAACCGCCCGGCCAAGCGTAATGCCCTGTCCAACGCCCTGCGCGGCGAGATCTTCGCGGCCCTGGAGGCGGGGGACCGCGATCCGCAGGTGCGGGTGATGATCCTGCGGGGGGCGGGGACCTGCTTCTCCTCGGGCTATGATCTGGCAGGGCTAGGCGACCTGCCCTTCCACACCGCAGGGGGCCAGGGGCAATGGGCGCGGCACGTGGTGGAGGGGTGCTTTCGGATCTGGGACCTGGCCAAGCCGGTGATCGCCCAGGTTCACGGCTGGTGCCTGGCGGGGGGCTCGGAGCTCGCGGTGGCCTGTGACCTGGTCTATGTGGCCGAGGACGCCCAGATCGGTTACCCGGCGGTGCGCACCATGAGCCCGCCCGACAACCAGTACCACGCCTGGTTCATGGGGATGCGGGCGGCGATGGAGCTGATGCTGACGGGCGACGCGGTCAGCGGGCTGGAGGCGGTGCGGCTGGGCTTTGCCAACCGCGCCCATCCCCTGGCCGAGCTGGAGGCCGCGACCCTGACGATGGCGCAGCGGATCGCCAAGATCGACCCGGAACTGGCCCAGCTGAACAAGCGGCTGGTCCACCGGCAAATGGAGGCCATGGGCCTGAGGGCCGGGCTGCGGGCGGGGACCGATCTGCACGCCCTGGGCTGGCACACGCCAGCCAGCCGGGCCCACATGGCCCAGATGCGCCAGGGGGTGACCCAGGCGCTCAGCGCCCGGGATGGAGCCTTCGGTGACTACCGGACCGGGGGAAGTTCAGGCACTTGATGAAGTGGTTCATCAATCCCGAACGCATAAAAATTATAGAACTATATCAATGACTTAGGCTGCGACGGCCTTGATCAGGTTCTTGTTGAGGATGCCGATGGCGGCGTCGCGGTCGATGCGTTCGATGGCGGCGACTTCCCGGGCCATGCGGTCAAGGGCCGACTCATAGAGCTGGCGCTCGGAATAGGATTGCTCGGGCTGGTTCTCGGCCCGGTGCAGGTCGCGGACGACTTCGGCGATAGAGATCAGGTCGCCGGAATTGATCTTGGCCTCATATTCCTGGGCGCGGCGCGACCACATGGTGCGCTTGACCCGGGCCCGACCCTTCAGGGTGGTGAGGGCCTGGCTGACCACATTGCCCTCAGCCAGGGACCGCAGGCCGGCGGTGCGCGCCTTGGCGGTGGGAACCCGCAGGGTCATCTTCTCGTGGTCAAAGGTGATGACATAGACTTCCAGCGAATAGCCGGCCACATCCTGGGTTTCGACCCCCTGCACGCGGCCTACGCCGTGCGCCGGATAGACAACATGATCGCCGGGCGAGAAATCCAGAACCGTCTTGGTCATTGTCTATGTCCTCTTCTTCTCGTCCGGTCCCGCCGGGGGGCTGCGAAATCCAGACGTTCAGAGCGAAAGACGTCCGGCCGCAAAATCATGCGGTGAACCTCATTCATGCGAACGGATTAGATCTCTAAGACACCCTTCGCCTCATTGAGGCGTATACGGCCGGGGACGGCTCTACTGCAAAAACGACGGGTTGGGCGCGACGGCCTGTCCCCACGTCAGATGTGACATTAACATAAAATTCAGCCGAAAGAAAGGCTTGCCCCGGGCGGTTGCCGGGTCAGGAGCCGCGCCCGGGCTTTTCGCTGAAGTACTTCTCGAACTTGCCGGTTTCCCGCTCGAAGGCCTCGGCATCGGCCGGGGGCTCGCCCTTCACCGTGATATTGGGCCAGATCTTGGCATAGTCGGTATTGATCTTCAGCCACTTGGAGTCCGGCTCATCTTCGGTGTCGGGCTTGATGGCGTCCACCGGACATTCCGGCTCGCAGACCCCACAGTCGATGCACTCGTCGGGATTGATGGCCAGGAAGTTTTCGCCCTCATAGAAGCAGTCCACCGGACACACCTCCACGCAGTCCATGAACTTACATTTGATACAGGCGTCAGTGACGATGTAGGTCACGGGGAACTCCGGCAGGTCTAGAGCGTGACAGCTTCAAGTGGATACCGGTTGAAGCGCCCGTCACGCTCTACATTATTGAGTCTCGACCCTTCTCGCCGTTTCAGATGAATCCATCTGAAACGGTCAAGGTCTAGAGCGCGGGTTTTCCCGGTCAGACCCCCGATTGTCAATGCCGCCAGGCCCCAGGATATCTGGCAGGGTCGATAGGGTGGGGCCGAGATGGCCGCTGAGCTGAGGTTGGTATTCGCGCCCGAGGCGGCGGGCCGGCCCTTGAGTCACCCACAAAATGTATATACAAAATAGCCATGGCCATTGCATTTGATGCAGGAAAAGATGCCCTCAACCTCGCTAAGCACGGGTTCTCCCTGTCAGAGGCCGCCGCCTTCGACTTCGCCGCCTCAGTGATTACGGTCGACGACCGGTTCGACTATGGCGAGCGCCGTTTTCGAGCCTTTGGGCTCGTCGGCGGGCAGGGGCGATGCCTGGTTTTCACGGTCATCGACGCCGAAACGATCCGCGTCATCAGCTTTCGGCGCGCACGAGAAAAGGAGATGAAGCGATATGGCCTCTAAGCCCGCACCCCCTGACCATCCCGACTTCGATGAGAACCCCGAGTGGACGGACGCCGACTTCGCCAAGGCCAAGCCGGCCATCGACGTCCTCCCAGATGGCCTCCTTCAGGCCCTTACCCGTGGACGAGGCCCCGCGCGGCGGCCGACGAAGACGCCGGTGTCGATTCGGCTATCGGCGGGCGTGCTGGATCACTACCGTTCCCAAGGGGTCGGTTGGCAAACCCGCCTCAACGACGACCTTGAGGCCTTGATCCGCAAACGCGGGGTCTGACGGCCTATCATCGGGAGACGACCCATGACCCCCTGGTCCACCGGACGTGTGACGGTCTCTGGCGGGCACCTTGCCTATCATCGCACCGGCGGGCCGGGGCCGGTGGTGGTGCTGTCCCATGGCTTGACCGACAATGGGCTGTGCTGGGGGCGGTTGGCGAAGGCCCTTGCCCCCGACTTTGATCTGATCCTGCTGGACGCCCGAGGCCATGGGGACAGTTCGCAGATGCCGCACCCCCACGACCCGGCCGCCGACATTGCCCAGGCCATCGCCGAACTCGACCTGGATTGCCCCATCGTGATGGGCCATTCGGTGGGGGCGCGGGCCACCGCCCTCTATGCCAATGCCCATCCCGGCCAGGTGGCCAAGGTGATCCTGGAAGACCCGCCCTGGATGCCGCTGGCCCGCCCCGCCGCGGCTGCCGCACGGCGAGACAAGTTCCGCCAGCAGGTGGCGTCCTTCCACGCCATGAGCCTGGAGGAGATCACCGCCATGGGCCGAGCCACCTCCCCCCTGTGGCATGACGAGGATTTTCCGGCCTGGGCCCAGGCCAAGCAACAGGTCGATCCCGACGCCATGCCCGACTATCGCACCCCCTGGCAGGAGGGGCTCGCCGCCATCACCGCCCCCACCCTGTTGATTCGAGGCGAGCGGGAGCTTGGCGGGATCATCACCGCTGACCTGGCCCAGGAGGCCATGGCCCTGAACCCCAACATTCGCACGGTGCAGATCTCCGGCGCGGGCCACAACGTCCGGCGGGAGAACTTCGCCGACTACCTGGCGG
>JANPAO010000547.1:0-8738 GCA_031429955.1 Phenylobacterium sp.
TCCGCACCGGCCGCAAGCCCGGCACCCGGGTGTTCACCGCCCGCAATGTGGCCGGCGGCGTGCCCACCATCCTCATCCAGCAGAACGCGACTTGAATGAAAGCCTTCACCACCCTCGATGCCCGCATGGCCCCCCTGGCCATGGCCAATATCGACACTGACCAGATCATCCCCAAGCAGTTCCTCAAGACCGTCGAGCGCGAGGGGCTGGGCAAGGGGCTGTTCTACGACTTCCGCTTTGACGAGCAGGGCCGGGAAAAGCCCGACTTTGTGCTCAACCGCCCGGAGTTCAAGAGCGCCGGGGTCCTGGTGGCCGGTGACAATTTCGGCTGCGGGTCGAGCCGCGAGCATGCCCCCTGGGCCCTGCTGGATTTCGGGATCAGTTGCGTGATCTCCTCCTCCTTCGCCGACATCTTCTACAACAACTGCTTCCAGAACGGCCTGCTGCCAGTGGTCCTGGCACCCGATCAGGTCCAGGCCCTGATGGAGGAGGCCAAGGGCGGCAACCACATGGTCACGGTCGATCTTGCGGCCCAGACGGTGGTCTCCCCCTCCGGCGCGGTCTTCCATTTCCAGATCGACCCCCAGCGCAAGGCCAAGATGCTGCAGGGTCTGGATGCCATCGGCGAGACCCTGACGGCGGCGGTGGACATCGACGTCTATGAAAGCAAGCGCGCCCTCTCCGAGCCCTGGTTGGAACGGGCATGACCCTGATCATTGCGGGGACTGTGCGGGTGCCGCCGGAGAACCTGGAACGTTTCAAGCCCCACATGCTGGCCATGCTGAGCGCCAGTGGGGCCGAGGATGGGTGCCTGGAATATGCCTATGCCCAGGATGTTGCCGACCCCGGCCTGATCCGGGTGTTTGAGGCCTGGCGTGACCAGGCCGCCCTGGACGCCCATTTCCAGGCCCCGCACATGGCCGCCTGGCGGGCGGCCTGGCCACAGTTTGGGGTTTCCGACCGCAAACTCATGGCCTACGAGACCGCCTCGCAACGCCAACTCTGACCGCCAGGGCTTCCCATGACCGACCTGCTCCTCCTGCCTGGCGACGGCATCGGGCCTGAAGTGATCGCCCAGGTCCGCCGGGTGGTGGACGCCCTGGCTCCTGACCTCATGGTGGATGAGCGGCTGTTTGGCGGGGCCAGCTATGACGCTCACGGCACCCCGCTGACTGATGAGGCCCTGGCCACCGCCAAGGCCTCCCGCGCGGTGCTGATGGGGGCGGTGGGTGGTCCCAAGTGGGCGAGCGCGCCCCGCGACAAGCGTCCGGAGGCTGGCCTGCTCTCGCTGCGGGCGGGCATGGAGGTGTTTGCCAACCTGCGCCCGGCCCTCTGCTTCCAGGCCCTGGCCGACGCCTCCAGCCTCAAGCGGGAGGTGGTGGAGGGGTTGGACTTCATGATCGTCCGCGAGCTCACCGGCGGCATCTATTTCGGCAGTCCGCGCTTCATCGAGGACATGCCCGGCGGTGGCCAGCGGGCGGTGGACACCCAGGTCTATACCACCGCCGAGATCGAGCGGGTGGCTAGGGTCGCCTTCGAACTGGCCCGAGGCCGCCGCAACAAGGTGACTTCGGCGGAGAAGTCCAATGTGATGGATTCAGGCCTGCTGTGGCGCCAAGTGGTCACCGCCCTGCACGCCCGCGACTTTGCCGATGTGGAGCTGGAGCACATCCTGGCCGACAATGCCGCCATGCAGATCGTCAAAAACCCCAAGCAGTTCGACGTGCTGGTGACCGACAACCTGTTTGGCGACATCCTCTCCGACATCTCCGCCCAACTCACAGGGTCCCTGGGCATGCTGCCCTCAGCGGCCCTGGGAGTTGCCGGCACACCGGGCCTCTATGAGCCGATCCACGGCTCGGCACCGGATATCGCCGGCCAGAACCTGGCCAATCCCCTGGCCGCCATCCTCTCCTTTGAGATGGCCCTGCGCTGGTCCCTGGACCGAGCTGACCTGGCCGACCGGCTCTACGGTGCCGTGGTTCGAGCCCTGGAGGCGGGTGCCCGAACCCAGGACCTGGGCGGCACCCTGACGACGATCCAGATGGGCGACGCGGTGCTGACGGCGCTCTAACCCTCCTCACTGAACCCTGGGATCCAGCCGCTTGGCCTGGGCCATGTCGCTTGCCGCCCCGGCCTTGTCCCCCATGTCGGTCTTGATGAGGCTGCGCACATACCAGGCATGGGCCATGTCCGGGTGGGCCTTGATCACCGCCTCCACCGTCTCGGTGGCCGATAGCAGGTCCCCCATGCGGCGGTAGGTTTCAGCCTTTTCTGACAGGGCATCAGGGTCGCCGGGCGAAAGGACCAGGGCCAGGTTGAAATCGAGGATGGCGCGGTCATAGCGCTGCTCGTCTACCGCCACCAGGGCGCGGTTATAGACCGGCAGGAAGACCTTGGGGTCCAGGGCAATGACCTTGTCGAAGTCGGCGCGGGCCAGATCATAGTTGCCCTCCAACCGATGCACCTCACCGCGACGGTTCAGGGCCCCGAGCGCCTTGGGGTCACGGGTGAGAAAGCGGTCCAGATCCTTCCGGGCGCTGGGCAGATCTTCCAAGGCGACATAGGCACCTGAGCGCAGATAGAGCAGGTCCTGGTCCTCCGGGTAGAGGGCCAGTCCTGTGTTGGCGCTCTTCACCGCCTCAGCAGGGCGGCCGAGATCGCTGAGCACCTCGGCGCGGCGGGTCAAGCCAAGTTGGGACTTGGGGTCAAGCTTCAAAGCCCTGTCGATCAGCTTGAGCGATTGGGCAAGATCACCTTGGCCATTGCGGATTTCGGCCAGGCTGAGCCACAGGTCGGGGTCGTCGGGCTGCACGCTGACGGCGCGCTCATAGGCCAGGGCTGCGCCCGCAACATCCCCCCGGGCCGCCAGTTGATCGGCCCGACCGACCAGGGCACCGATAGAGTCTGGGTCCAGCGTAAGGGCGCGATCATAGCTCTTCAGCGCCGCCTCGGGCATCTCCAGCCAAGCCTGCTCATGACCGATGGAGACCAGGGTGTCGACCCGGTCGGGGTCGAGCTCGGCAGCCTTGGTGAAGTCTGCCAGGGCGGCTTTGTGATCCTGCAGGCCCGAATGCGCCAGGCCGCGATTGTGAAAGGCTTCAGCGGTGGGCTCGCGGCCAAGGGCCAAATCGTACTGCGCCACCGCCTTGGCATACTGTTCCTGGTCCAGCCAGATGGAGCCCCGCTGCAAAGGAACGAACGGCGAGTCGGGCTTGAGAGCCTCGGCGGCAGCAATGGTCGCAAGCGCCTGATCATAGCGCCCTTGCAGGCGTTGAACCCGGGTCAGGGCGGTCAGGGCCAGAAAGGCCGGCTTCGGCGTGCTGGCCGCCTGGTAGGCGATGGCCGCCGGCTCCAGGTTGCCATTCATCTCATGGGCAAAGCCCAAAGCCATCTGGATCGCAGGAACGTTCGGCAAGCGGCTGCGCCCCGCCTCCGCCAGCTTGAGCGCGCCCTTGAGGTCTCCCAGCCTCCCCGCCGCATAGACCCGTCCGACCACGGCATCGACATTGTCCGGCTCCAGCCTCAGGGCCTCGTTATAGTCGGCCATCGCCTCGCTCACGCGGGACAGCTCAATCAGAACGTCGGCGCGATCGAGCCGAAACTGTACATCCTTGGGGTCAAGGGCCACGGCCTTGTTCAGATCCAGCAGGGCGGCCTGTGGCGTGTCGGCCAGTTCGGCGCGCAGGGAATAGGGCATCGCACGCCCTGGATCGGCGGAGATCGCGGCGTTGTAGTCAGCCAAGGCCTTGGCCGGTTCGGACTTGTACCTGTGCCAGAGAAAGGCTCGCTGGTACCAGCCGAAGGCCTGATCGGGATGGGCTTTCAGCGCCATCGTCGCGGCCTCGATAGCCTCATCGACCCGATTGAGATCGGCCAGGATCTGGGATCGCAAGATCAGCGCAAAGAGATTGTCGGGCGAAAGCGCCAGCGCCCGGTCGACTGACTTCAGGGCCTCGTCACTTCGCTTCAGGTCAGAGAGGGCGATGGCCTGCGACCGATAGGCATCGGTCAGGGTTGCGGCATCGCCGCCGCGCGCAATCATCTCGGCACAGGCCGCCACGCGCGCCTCAATGGCAGGTTGACCCTCTGCCCCGTCCAAGCAGGTCGCTTGGTTGGCCCAGGCACTTGAACCCACCGATAGGCATGCCAAGGCCCCGAGGGCCCCCAACAGGGTCTTGATCATTTTGCGCCTCCGTTTGCGCTTGGCTCGGGGCGGACCACCGCCACGATGGGGTTTGGGGTCAGCCAGGTGGCCGCAGCGGCCTTGACCTGGGAAAGGGTGACGGCCCGAAGGTCGGCCAGGGTTGTGATCGCCGCCTCCAGCTCGCCATTCTCGGGCGTCGATCCAGTGATCGCATCGGCCCACCAGTCATTGGTGGCCATGGCCGCAGCGGTGGCTGACAACAGCGGTCGCCTTGCGGCCTCCAGCATCTGGAGTGTGATATTGCCCCCCGCCAGGCTGGCGGCGACGGCGGCCATCTCGTTGCGGACGCCCGAAACGTCAGCCGGATGGGTCTCCACCAGGGCGTCCAGCTCCCCCTGATCGATCCGCAGCGGCATCTGGGCCTCCACCGAGGGCGAATAGGTCTTGCCCAGATGCTCCCGCACCCGATGGCGCAGCTCATCATCAAAGATCGCCGCCAGCAGGTTGAGGGTGGCCGTCTCTCGGGGCGGCGTCGGCCCGGGACCAAACAACGGCCAGACCATGATCACGACGGCGCGGTCGGCCGAACCCTGGTGGGTGACCTGGATCTCGCGCGGCACCACCGGGGTGTATTTCAGGGCATAGGTATCGGGTCGACGGAAGGCGGGGTCACGCCGGGGCGGCAGGCGACCAAAGGTGCGCGCCACCAGATCGATGGCCAGGGCCTCCTCCATATCCCCCACCAGGGTGATCTCGATGGGGTCCTGGGTCACCGACGGCTTCAGCAGGGCGGCGAGATCTGCTGCCGTCAGGGATGTGAGGGTGGCCGGGTCCACACGGCCAAAGGGGCTGCCGGGGGCGGCGGCCTCCATCAGGGCCTCGTGCCCAAGGCGCCAGGCGTCAGAGCTGCGATTGCGGAAAAGGTCCTCGACCTCGGTCGGCAGCCTGGCCTCCATATCCTTGCGAAAGCCCGGGTCACTCATAAAGGCCGCCAACACGCGCAGACGGGCGCTGAGGGCGACCTTCGGCACCGAATCTTCCAACCAGAAGAGGTCGGGGGTCAGGGTCAGATCAAATTCCAGGGCCGGCTCCCCCATCAGGTTCAACAGCTCTTCATGGCTGTGGCGGCCCAGACCGCCGGCGGCGAACATCCGCACCGCCAGGGCGATGGCCGCATGGTCCTTGGCCGCCACAGCGCCGCGTCCAGCCCCAAACTGCAGCCTCAGGGACACCTGATCGTTCTCGAACTCCGTCGCCTTCAGGTTCAGCACCACCCCATTGCGGAAGGTGACGCGGGTGACATCGGCCTCCAGGCGCTCGCGGCGGGCGATCGGCCCCGGCTCCCCAATCGGCCCATAGCCCCACGGCACCTTGGCCGCGTCCTGATAGGGGGCCGGCCCCGCGCGGGCGAGGTTGCGCCGCCAACTGTCCATCAGAGCCTCAGCGGTGGGGGGCTGGGCAGCCGTCAGGATCAGCAGCGGCTCTGGCCCCCTCCAACTCGCGGCAAAGGCGGCCTTGACCTGTGCCACGGTCAACCCCTCCACGGCCTGGTTGAAGGCCCGCAGGGCCGCGCGCGGCTCCATCACGATGCGGTCCTCCGCCAGGCTCAGCGCCAGGCTGGCGGCGAGGTCCGGCGATGACTGGGTGGAGGCGGCGGTAACCTCGGCCAATAGGTCGCTACGAAGTTGGGCCACGGCACCCTCCACCTCTAGCTCTGTCGGGCCGTCACGCTGGAAACGCGCAAGTTCCCCCTGGATTGCCGCTAGGGCAGGCTCCCAAGCCGCCCCCTTGGGCCAGGCATTGAGGCAGGTCGCCTCACCGCCATCGAGATCGCTGGAGGTGGCGCTGGCCGCCCGCAGCGCCGCATGGCCGCGTGCCAACTCCGACAGTCGGGAATTCAGCGTCGCAAGCCAGACCTGGCCCCGGCGCGCGCGGGCCATCTTTTCGGTGTCGGTGACGCCGGTTCGCACGCCACCACGGACGCGGCAGGCCGCCACATAGCTCGCCACCTGGGATTCGCGCACCACCAGGGCCTGCAGGCCCCGGTTCTCGTCCAGGTCTCCGAGGTCAGCGCGCTCCGGCGTCGGACCTTGAGCCGTCCAGCTTGCGAAGGCCTCCGTGATCGCCGCGATCATCGCCTCAGGCGCCATGTCGCCCACCATCACCACCCGGGCGGTCTGGGGTCGATACCAGCGGGCATGGAAGGCCTGCAGCATCTCAGGCGTCATCGCCCTCAGGGACGCCTCGACCCCGATGGGATTGCGTTGGCTGGCGGTCAGGCCCGGGGCCAGGAAGGTTCTCACCTGGTCGGCCAGCCTGGAGTCAGCCCCGCTGTCGGTCCCCATCTCGGCCAGGACCACGCCCCGTTCCCGGTCCACCACCGCTGGGTCAAAGACCAGGCCATCCCCGATGTCCCGCAACCAACGAAAGGCCAGGGTGAGATTCTCTGGTTTGGCCTGGGTCAGGTCGAGCCGATAGGCGGTCCACCTCACCGAGGTATCGGCATTGTGGTCGCGCCCAGAGCCCACCCCGATCAGGGCCAAGGCACGTTCCAGGTCGCCGTCCTGGAAGCTGCGAGCCCCGCGAAAGGCCATGTGCTCGACAAAGTGCGCGGCGCCTCGCTCGGCCTGGGTCTCCTCCCGGCTGCCGACATCGAATTGCAGGCGGATCGAAACCCCGCCCTTGGGATTGGGATTGCGCATCACCCCATAGCGCAGGCCGTTGGGCAGGACCCCCAGATGCAGGCTTGGGTCCTGCGGCAACGGGGCAGCCTCTGCAGGCGGACGCGGAGCCTCCGCACCCTGGCCGCTCAAGGGGGCCAGACACAGCGCCAGGACCAGACCCAACACCTTACGGAACTCAGACAATCAGGCCCCCGAGTGACTCAACTCAGGGGTACAATGACAAGAGGAGAACGAAAAGGGAATTCTTGCTTTCCGCGAATCCTAGAGCGGGTTGCTTTGTCGCGCGTTTGATCCGGAAACCGGTTCCCACTTTTCGGAACGCGCTCTAGATGCGGCGGTACTCCAGGAGCGAACCATCGCTAAGCCGACCCTTCAGGGCGTTCCAGACCCCGGCCTCATCGTACCAGTTGTCGATCTCCGCATCGCCGCGCACCGCCCAGTGCCTGGGACTGACCTGGCGCACCGCGACCTTCAGCAGCTTCCCGGTCTGGGGATTGAACAGGGGACCGTCCAGGACCTCGGAATTCCAGTGGGTAAAGGGCTTGGTGCCGATGGCTGCGGTGATCTTCTGCTTGGGCGTCTGGATCACGACGCCGGCGTCGGTGCGCCGCGCGCTGACCCGCTCGGCCTTGCCATTGGAGTCGGAATTGGTTTCCAGGCTGGAAAATTGACCCCCGACCCACCGCTCCACCGCGTGGTGGCGGTAGCGGAACACCGGAACCGGACCCACCCGCACACTCATCCGCACGTCGGTGGTGACGGTGGGGGAGGCCAGATCTCCGGCAAAGGTCATCACATGCTCGCCCACCCGCGTGCCGTTGCGCAGAACCGTGAAACTCAAACGCCGGTTGGTGGGGGCTCCGGCCAGGGCCACGCCCGGCACCAGGCCCACCAATCCCAGGGCCAGCAGGGCGCGTCGATCCAGTGTCGCAGTCATTCTGATCCCCGGGCCCAAACTCGGGCGCTCGTCACATACGGGCTAGGGACCATCGCAGATGCAGCCACATTGCAATATCGCCTTCCGCCCCGCAAATTGACCCCAGGAGACCAAGATGGCCGACGCACACTGGCTCGTGAAGTCCGAGCCCGCCAAGTATAGCTATGATCACCTGGTTCGGGATGGGAAGACCGTCTGGGACGGCGTGCGCAACAACCAGGCAGCCCTCTATCTGAAGGCCATGCAGGTGGGCGATGAGGCCTTCTTTTACCATTCCCAGGAGGGTCTTGAGGTGGTGGGGATCGCCCGGGTGGTGACAACGGCCTTCCTCGATCCCAGTGACCCGGCGGGCCGCTTTGTGGCGGTGGAGTTTGCCCCGGTCCGCGCCCTGCCCCGTCCGGTGACCCTGGCCCAGATGAAGGCCAATCCGGCCCTGGCCCAGATGAAGATGTTCCGCCAGTTCCGCCTTTCGGTCGTCCCGCTCGAACCTGCGGAGTGGCGCGAGATCCTGTCGATGGCCGGGGCCTAGACCGCCTCAGGCTTGGGCGGGGCTCTCGCAAGGCGGGAACATGGCCGTTCCCCCGGTTCGCCGGAGGGGCGGAAAAGGTTAGGACACCAAGCTCACCAAGGCGCGCGAAGGACACGAAGTCGCACTGATCGAGGCGTCTGGGCCTTGCATGGCGAGGGGGAAGATCATCCTCAGGTCGAGGCGACGGATTCTCCAGAAACGGCAGACGCTACGCGTCATGGAGGCGCGCCAGCGCCTCGAGGGTCTTAAGACCCCTTGGCCGCCTTTCTTCCTCCTTCGTGTCCTTCGCTTTCTTTGTGTGCTTCGTGTCCAGTCTGCAAGTCGAGCATCCTGCACGGGTGTGGGGGCTTTTGTGGAGATGGACCGTTCGCCCGATTGCCCCGCCTCAGGCACCGCCTTGCTTGCGGTTTGGGGCGCAGGAGCGTAACGGAACCCTCCGCT
>JANPAO010000548.1:0-3062 GCA_031429955.1 Phenylobacterium sp.
ATCGTGATCTTTCCCCACGAGGATGTGGACCTGGGCCTGGTCAATCCTGACCACAAGATCGTCTCAGGCTATGCCGAACGCGACGGACAAAGCGTGCCCTATGCCATGATCTTGAGCGATGTCGCTGACCTGGGGCTGGCCGACCGCTGAGACCCCGAGTTATCCTTTCCGCATGACGCCGCGCTTCTTCTCCGCCCCCGCCGACTTCCGCGCCTGGCTGGCGGCGAACCACGCGACGGAGACGGAGCTCGACGTCGGCTTCTGGAAGGTGGGTTCGGGCAAACCCTCCATGAGCTGGCCAGAGTCAGTCGATCAGGCCCTGAGCTATGGCTGGATCGACGGCGTACGCCACCGCATCGACGAGGCGGCCTATCGCATCCGCTTCACGCGCCGGAGGGCCACGGGGATCTGGAGTCAGGTCAATCTCAAGCGCTATGCTGAGCTCGAGACCTTGGGCCTGATCGCGCCGGCTGGCCGCGCCGCCTTTGAGGTCGGCAAGGCCAAGACCAAACAGTATTCCTACGAGAAACCCGCCGAGGTTCTCACCGCCGCGGAGCTGGCCCAGTTCCAGGCCAATGCCCCGGCCTGGAGCAGCTTCGGGGCCTTCCCGCCCTGGTATCGCAAGGTCGCCGTCCACCGGGTCACCAGCGCCAAGACCCAAGCCACCCGCCATAAGCGCCTGGCGATCCTGATCGAAGCCAGCGCCGAGGGTCGCCGGCTCGGCTCACCCACCAGGTAGGAGACGTCCATGACCCCCGAAGAGATGCGCCAGATCGTCCTGTCGTTTCCGGGCGTGGAAGAAGGGATGTCCTACGGGTCGCCGGCCTTCAAGGTGAAGGGCAAGTTCTTCACCCGCCTGCGCGGTGAGGACCAAAGCCTGGTGCTCACCGGCGTCAGCTTCGATGAGCGCGACATGCTGATGGAGGCCGAGCCCGCCACCTTCCACACCACGCCCCATTACAAGGACTATCCCAGCGTGCTCGCCCGCATCGAGACCCTCCACCCCGGATCCCTGCAGAATTTCCTGGAACGCCGGTGGCGCACCCTGGCCCCGAAGAAGGTGGTCAAGGAATGGGATGCGGCGAAGGCCGAGTGAGCACGATTGCCGACCCTCACCTCAAACGATAGAGCGATCTGTCTCTCGCCGCGCTCGGAACCTACCCAATGACCACCAACCTCTACAGCTTCGTCGATATCTTCGATCGTGCGCTCGATACCGCTGCGCACATCCTGACCAAAGGCGCGGAGTTCGCCAAGACTAACGGTGTCAGCGAGACCGAGATGCTGGGCTGGCGGCTAATCGGCGACATGGAGCCATTGCGGTTTCAGCTGATGGTGGTCTGCAACTTCACCCAACAATGGCCGGCGCGGGCCGTTGGCCTTCCCGTGCCGGCCGACATTGAGGTCGGCTTGAGCGTGGCAGAATTCCAGACAGCCATTGCCGCGTCCAAGGCCTATCTGGCGGCCCTAAAGCCCGAGCAGTTCGCCGGTCGCGACGACGTTCCGATGACCGTCAGCCTTGGCAACGGCACCTGGGAGCCGACTTTTTCGACCGAGCGTTGGCTGACCACATTCGCCAACACCAACATTCTCTTTCACCTCTCAACCGCCTACGGAATTCTGCGTTCCCAGGGCGTCGCGATCGGCAAGGTCGATCTGTTCAGCACGCCCATGTGAAGTGGTCGCCTAAAACTCGTCTTCCATCATCGAGCGGAACTGCTCGAAGATCTCCTTGGCCTGGTCCTTCGACGGTGGCTCGACCTCGTCGGCCGGGGGCACCGGCGGTGCCGAACCTCCCGTCAGCCGGCCCGCCACCATCCCACCCTGTACCAGCAACAGTTCCTCGCCGGCCTCGAGGCTGGTGAGGAGTTGGGCGAGCTTGGGGGGCAGGTCGTCGAGGTCGAGGCGTTTCATGGGGTTGATTTTAGCCCTCCCGGGCCGCACCGCAAAGGGTGACAGACGCAGGCCCCAGCCCTAGCTTCCAGCCAACTGTTTCGGAGAGCACATGGCCTACCGGTCCCTGAGGGATTTCATCGCCAAACTGGAGGCCGCCGGCGAGTTGGTGCGGGTTGCCGAGCCGGTCTCATCTGTCCTGGAGATGACCGAGATCCAGCGTCGACTGCTGGCCACCGGCGGCCCCGCGGTCCTGTTTGAGAACGTCACCCGCGCCGACGGCCAGCCCTCGGGCATGCCCTGCCTGGTCAACCTGTTTGGCACCGTCAAGCGCGTCGCCATGGGGGTCACCCTGGAGGGCCGCGAGCGGACCACGGCCGCAGATCTGCGGGAGGTGGGGGAACTGCTGGCCTTCCTGCGAGCCCCCGAGCCGCCCCGGGGCCTGAAGGACGCCTGGGACATGCTGCCGCTCGCCAAGACCATCATGGCCATGCGCCCCTCGGTGGTGAAGACGGCACCGGTGCAGGAGATCGTCTGGACCGGCGACCAGATCGACCTCTCCAAGCTGCCCATCCAGACCTGCTGGCCCGGCGAGCCCGCGCCTCTGATCACCTGGCCCCTGGTGGTTACCAAGGGGCCTTCCACCGATCGGGAGGACGACTACAATCTGGGCATCTACCGGATGCAGGTACTGTCCAAGGACCGCACCGTCATGCGCTGGCTGGCCCACCGGGGCGGGGCCCAGCATCATCGCCGCTGGAAGGGTGCCGGCAAGCGCGAGCCCCTGCCCGCCTGCGTCGTGATCGGGGCTGATCCCGGAACGATTCTGGCCGCCGTCACCCCGGTGCCCGACACCCTGTCGGAATACCAGTTCGCCGGCCTGATGCGCGGGGCCAAGGTCGAGCTGGTGGCCGCCAAGACCGTGCCCCTGATGGTGCCTGCCCAGGCTGAGATCGTCATCGAGGGTCACGTCCTGCTGGACGAATATGCCGACGAAGGCCCCTATGGCGACCACACCGGCTATTACAATTCCGTCGAACCGTTCCCCGTCTTCCAGGTGAGCGCCATCACCATGCGGAAGAACCCCATCTACCTGACCACCTTCACCGGCCGCCCGCCCGACGAACCCAGTGTGCTGGGGGAGGCCCTGAATGAGGTCTTTGTTCCCC
>JANPAO010000549.1:0-2032 GCA_031429955.1 Phenylobacterium sp.
GCGGGCTTTTCATCGGAGGCAATCTGCTTGTCGGTGTGGCGAACCTCCACCTGAGCGCTCAGCCCCGGATGACGCGCCAGCTCGGGCACCAGCACCGCCTCATCACCGTGCAGCAGGAACCGTGTTGAACTCGGCATGGCCTTGGCCGCCAGGGCCAGGCCCGGGACTGTCATCGACGGACCGTGGTCGCCGCCCATCGCGTCGATCGAAACTACCAGGGATCGGCTCACGAGATGCTATCCAGTCCCCAGATTCCAACGTCCCCGGACGATACAGCCAGGGCCGTTCGATGCAAACCGCGCACCACCCACGCCCTCACCTGCCGTCACCCTTTAGCGCCTTCAGGGCCGAGAACGGCGACAGGTCGCTGGTGTCGGGCTGGTAGTCGAAGGTCGCACCAGGCTTGCGTGGAAAGGGGTCGATCTCCAGGGCCAGGTACTCGATGAGGTAGCTTGCCAGGTCGATGCTCTCGTCAGCCAGCACATCCGGCGGATCGGGCTCGTTGGGGTCCAGTTCGAGGTCGCCCATCCCAGGGTCGCTCTCCGGCGGGGCGTTAGGACTGCCTGCAGGCACCACCCGGACATCGATTTCTCCGGCGAGGGGCTGTTCAAAGGTATCCAGGCTGACGCCGCAGATCTGTGCCACCTGGGCGCGGAAGGGTCCGGTGATCTCCGCCCCATCCAGCCATGGCCGCACGGTGAGGTCGGCGTAGAGGTCGCGCAGACCCTCCAGTCCGACCTCTTTGGCGATCAGGTCGCAGGTGGCCAGATCGGGGGCCAGGGCCACCTTCACAGGCCCCTTGGAGAGTTCGCCTAGGCGAATCACGTGGGTCCACGGGCGCTTCATGCTGCGCTCCAGATGACGTCACCGGCCAGCAGGGTTTCCAGCGGCTGCTCAGCCAGATTGCCGCGTTGGGCCAGCACATAGGCCGCCATGACCTCGACCGGCGCATCGACCGCATCGGCATAGACCGTGCGCGCCAGAAGGGCCCTCAACGCCGCCTGGTCAGGCAGCGATTCGAAGGCAGCTTCATAGGACTTCACCCGGCCATAGAAGGCCTCACCCAGCTTGCGCATCTTCTTGCCCACCGACAGATCGCCAACCCCCATCTCCCGCAGGGCGTCGTCGAGGGAGGATACATAGGTGTCAAACAGGGCCTGGGCGGTGTCACTGGCGGCAGACCCCTGACGCCGCAACCGATCCAGCAGCAGGAAGACGTGCAGGCTATAGATCTCAAACCGCCCCTCGACGGTGTCTGGCGTGCCCAAAGCCTCATAGAGGGCGGGAGATCTCGACTGATCCACCACACTGGCATAAAGCGCGCGGCCCGCCGAAAGGGTGGGCTTGGGTCGGAACAAGCGGTCCAAAAGCATCTTGGCCTCGATTTCGCCCGAAGGGGCCTTTAAGGGCGGCATTGCAGTAAGGGGCCGCGAGCGATAGGTCAAAGCCCAGGAAAATCGAACGGGTTCAATCCGCACATGTTTCGAAGTGTCGCCATCGCCGCCATTGCCGCCAGCCTCATGGCCACAGCGGCCTGTGCCCCCATTACCACCTACTCAGGGTTCCAGGCGATCGACGCCAATCCCAATGATGTGAAGGTGGGGACCGACACCAAGTCAGTGGTACGCGGCCGACTCGGCTCGCCCTCGGCGACCTCGACCTTTGATCCCAATGTTTGGTTCTACATCGACCAGATCAAGGAGACCGTGGCCTTCCGCATGCCCAAGACCACCTCGCGCCAGGTGACCGCCATCGCCTTCAACAAGGACACCGAAGTGGTGGAGAGCGTCAGCCAGTACAGCCTGAAGGACGGGAAGATCATCGCCTTCAACGACCGCGAAACCCCGACCCGCGGCCGGGAGCTCACCATCTTCGAGCAGCTTCTCGGAACCGTTGGGCGTGGCCAGGTCCTGCCCAATGCCGACGAGGGCGTCCCAGGCAGTCGCCCAGGAGACCGGCGCTAAGCCGACAGAATCGGCGGGCCGCACAGCCCCCTCCTCCGAACGACAAAAAGAAACGCCCCGGAGATCGC
>JANPAO010000550.1:0-1766 GCA_031429955.1 Phenylobacterium sp.
GTCCCCGGCATCGGCAATCAGGGTATTGTCCAGGGCCTTTTCCAGGCCGTGGTCCTGACGGTCCATATTCCAGAGGCCCTTCTGGCCCGCAGGCCGGACGGCGTGCAGCAGCTTGGACAGGTCCACGCCATCTGCCTTCCAGTGGTCGACGGCCTCGCGCATATCCAGACGCTCCACCTGACCGATCATCTCATTGACGGTGGCAAAGCCCAGTTGGGCCATGATCTCCCGCAGCTCTTCGGCAACGAAGAAGAAGTAGTTGATCACGTGCTCGGGCTGGCCGGTGAAGCGGGCGCGCAGGATCGGGTCCTGCGTCGCAACCCCCCCAGGGCAGGTGTTGAGGTGACACTTGCGCATCATGATGCAGCCCGCCGCGATCAGAGGCGCGGTGGCAAAGCCGAACTCGTCAGCCCCCAACAGGGCGGCCACGGCCACGTCACGACCGGTGCGCAGGCCGCCGTCGGCCTGGACCGCGACCCGGGTGCGCAGGCCGTTGAGCAGCAGGGTCTGCTGGGTCTCGGCCAGACCGATCTCCCAGGGGGAACCTGCGTGGGTGAGCGAGGTCAGGGGCGAGGCCCCGGTGCCACCCTCGAAGCCCGAGATAGTGATGTGATCGGCGCGCGCCTTGGCCACCCCGGCCGCCACCGTGCCGACACCCACCTCAGAGACCAGCTTGACGGAGATGCGGGCCTTGGAATTGGCGTTCTTCAGGTCGTGGATGAGTTGGGCCAGATCCTCGATGGAATAGATATCGTGGTGTGGTGGCGGGCTGATCAGGCCCACGCCGGGCGTCGAGTGCCGGACACGGGCGATATTGGCATCGACCTTATAGCCAGGCAGTTGG
Organism: Phenylobacterium sp.; assembly: GCA_031429955.1. Lineage (GTDB taxonomy): Bacteria > Pseudomonadota > Alphaproteobacteria > Caulobacterales > Caulobacteraceae > Phenylobacterium. The sequence goes on from JANPAO010000550.1 coordinate 845, forward strand.
CCACCCTCGCCGGGCTTGGCACCTTGGGCCATCTTGATCTGGATGTCGTCGGCGTTCACCAGGTACTCAGTGGTCACCCCAAAGCGGCCCGAGGCCACCTGCTTGATGGCCGAGCGCATGGAATCGCCGTTGGGCAGGGGCTTGAAGCGGTCAGCCTCTTCGCCCCCCTCCCCGGTGTTGGACTTGCCGCCAATCCGGTTCATGGCCATGGCGAGCGTCGTATGGGCCTCACGACTGATGGAGCCGAAGCTCATGGCTCCGGTGGCGAAGCGCTTGACGATCTCGCTGGCCGGCTCGACCGCCTCCAGGGGCAGCGGGGTGTCGGCGAACTTGAAGCGCATCAGACCACGGATGGTCAGCAGGCGCTGGGACTGTTCGTTGATGCCGGCGGCGAAGGCCTTGTACTCATCGGGCAGGTTGCCGCGCACGGCGTGTTGCAGCTTGCTGACGGTTTCCGGCGTCCAGGCGTGCTCCTCGCCCCGCAGGCGGAAGGCATAGGCCCCGCCGACGTCCAGCTGGTGAGCATAGATCGGGTTGTCCCCATAGGCGTCGCGATGGCGTCGCACGGCCTCCTCGGCGATCTGGTGCAGGCCGATGCCTTCGATGGTGGTGGCGGTGCCGGTGAAGTAGCGTTCGATCACCTGGGAGTTCAGGCCCACGGCATCGAAAATCTGGGCACCGCAATAGGACTGGTAGGTGGAGATGCCCATCTTGGACATCACCTTCAGCACGCCCTTGCCGATGGCCTTGATGTAGTTCTTGCGGACCTCATAGGCCGACAGCGGATAGCCGTTGGAGACCCGCAGGTGCTCCAGGGTCTCAAAGGCCAGGTAGGGGTTCACCGCTTCGGCACCATAGCCAGCCAGGACACAGACGTGGTGGACCTCACGGGCCTCACCGGTCTCGATCACCAGGCCGGTTT
>JANPAO010000551.1:0-1706 GCA_031429955.1 Phenylobacterium sp.
GCCGCCGGTGGCGCGGTCGCGGATAGAGTCTGGGTCGGCCCAGATCTTGCCCTGCATGAACAGACCAATGGAGGGGGTGGCCTCCAGGACCTCTATGCCGGCGTACATGCCGCTGGAGACGTAGGGATCACCCTGCATCAGCGCCCTCGCATCGTCAGCGTCGGGCGCGCGCACCAGGAAATAGGAGCCCATCAAGTCGGGCTCGCCGGGCTGGCGCAGCGGGCCAGCCAGGATGTAGCGCCGCCAGTGGGCCTCAACGTGGGCCAGGTGGCCGTCGAGGTGGCTGACCCGCAGGGACTTGGCATCGGGTCCATCGCGACAGACGATCAGAAAAACCAAGCTGTCATGGCGCGCCACATGAGGCGGGGAGTCGAGGGTCATGCATAAACTCTTGCCAGGGCCTACGAGGCAGGCACAAATGATATAAAGCTATACCATTAAGGGGGCGCATCATGGCCGAGGGCAAGGGCTATTCAGAGTTCAAGGCCGGTTGGCCAGTGGTGCTTGCCGCCATGCTGGGGATCGGCCTGGGACTCTCGCCAGTGCCCTTCTACACGATCGGCATGCTGGCCCCGGAACTCGCCAAGGAGTTCGGCTGGAAGTTTGGCGACATCATGGGCGGCCTGCCGATCATGACCTTTGCCGTTTTGGTGGCTAGCCCCGCCGTCGGCATGCTGGCCGACCGGTTTGGGGTCAGGCGGGTGGCTCTGATCTCGGTGGTACTGTTTGCCCTGTCCTTCATGGGCTTCTCGTTGTCCAACGGCGATATCCGGTTGTTCTACCTGAACTGGGGCATCATGGCAGTGCTGGGGGCTGGCACCTTGCCGGTGACCTGGACCCGGGCGGTGAACAACCGGTTTGAGGTCCGCAAGGGCCTTGCCCTTGGCCTATCCTTGCTGGGGACAGGCGTCTTTGGATTTGCGGTAAAGCCCTTCACCGCCTTCTTGATCAGCGAATACGGCTGGCGCACCGCCTATCTGGCGGTGGGAGCCCTGCCGCTGTTGATCGCCCTGCCGGTGGCCTTCTTCTGCCTGCACGACATTGGGGAGCGCAATCAGAGCGCCGGCGACCGCAAGGCCAGTGCGGCGGCCACCGTCGCCGCGACGCCGGGTCTGAGCTTTGGACAGACCCTGAGAACCTGGCGGTTCTGGCTGCTGGCCCTGGCCTTTGTGCCCATCAGCTTCGCCATAGGCGGCCCCATCCCCAATATGGAGAACATCCTCAAGACCGCAGGATTTACCGGCGGGGATCTGGTGTCTCTCGCCTCGATCATCGGTCTGTCGGTGATTGCCGGGCGGATCATCGGCGGTTGGCTGATTGACCGCTTCTGGGCACCCGGGATCGCCTTTGTCCTGCTGACCGCACCCGCCCTGGCCTGCTATATCCTGGCCCATGGCCCCCTGACCTATGAGACAGCGGCCCTCTCGATCCTGCTGATCGGCTTTGCCGCCGGGGTGGAGTACGACCTGATGGCCTTCCTGGTGGCTCGCTACTTCGGGATGAAGGCCTATTCGGCGGTCTATGGCATGCTCTACGGCTTTTTCGCCCTGGGGGCGGGGATCGGGCCGGTGGTGTTTGGCCGGGCCTTCGACAAGGCCGGCTCCTATGACGGGCCTCTGATGCAGTCGGCCGTCATGCTGGTGGCGGGCGCGGGCCTGCTGCTGCTGCTGGGCAAGTATCGGACCTTTGCGACCTCGGAGGCGGAG
>JANPAO010000552.1:0-2010 GCA_031429955.1 Phenylobacterium sp.
GCAGCATGGCCGGCTTCCTGGGTGGCCGTGTCGACCAGATCATGATGCGGTTCGCTGACTTCGTGATCGCCCTGCCGTTCCTGCTGTTCATGATCCTGTTCAAGATAGCGTTCGGCATCGGGCCGGGCCAGAGCGGCATCCTGCCGATGATCGTGGCTCTGGTGATGCTGTCCTGGCCCGGAACAGCCCGACTGGTCCGCGGACAAATCCTGCAGGTCCGCGAGGAAGGCTACGTCAACGCCGCGCGCCTGCTGGGGGCCCGCACCAACTATCTCGTGATGCGACACATGATCCCCAACACCATGGGCGTCATCCTGGTCACCCTGACCTTCGCGGTGCCCAGCGCCATCTTCACCGAGGCGTTCCTGTCGTTCATCGGCATGGGGGTTGCACCTCCCACCCCCTCCTGGGGCGGGATGAGCAATGAGGGCATCAAGTCGATGCTCATACATCCACACGAACTGCTTTTCCCGGCGGTGCTTATCAGCATCACGGTTCTGGCGTTCAACCTGCTTGGGGACGGCCTCCGCGATGCCCTCGACGCCAAGATGAGATCGCGCGAATGAGCAAAATCCAACCTCAAGCCGCAGTAGCGGGATCGCCTCTGCTGGAGGTCGAGGATCTACGGGTCGAGTTCGACACCTATGGCGGCTCGGTCAAGGCTGTGCGGGGCGTCAGTTTTTCGGTAGCGGCTGGCAAGACGCTGGCGATTGTGGGCGAGTCCGGCTGCGGCAAGTCAGTTACGGTTCAGAGCATGAAGGGCCTGACGCCGATGCCGCCGGGCCGGATCACCTCAGGAAGAGCGCGGCTGCGCGGGGTGGAGATTCTGGGCCGCACAGAGATCGATGGCCGCGAGATTCGCGGCCGCGAAATCGGCATGATCTTTCAGGACCCGATGACGTCGCTCAACCCGACGATGACCATCGGTCGGCAGATCGCCGAGACCCTCGAGGTTCATCGAGGCTGGAGCCGCAAACGGGCTCTGGACCGCGCCGTGGAACTGTTGGACCTGGCGCGCATTCCGGAAGCTGCGCAGCGCGCCAACCAGTATCCTTTCGAGTTTTCAGGCGGCATGCTGCAGCGCGCAATGATCGCGATGGCCATTGCCTGCGAACCGGCCATCCTGATCGCGGACGAGCCGACCACAGCCCTTGACGTGACCATCCAGGCCCAGGTGCTCGACTTGTTGTCTGATCTGCAGCGCGACATTGGTACGGCCATCATCCTGATCACCCACGATCTGGGCGTCGTGGCGCGAATGGCGGATGAAGTGGTGGTGATGTACGCCGGGCAGGTGGCCGAACAGGGCAGCGTCGAGGATGTCTTCTATCGCTCGGCACACCCTTACATGCTGGGACTGCGGGCCGCCATGCCCAGCAACAGCTCGGACAGACGGCATCGGCTGTTGCCCATCGAAGGCAGCCCGCCGGACCTGTTCTCACCTCCTACGGGTTGCGCTTACGCCGCGCGCTGCCCCCACGCCATGCGCATTTGCAGCACCCAGGACCCCGTTGCCTTTTCGCTGGGCGGTGGACACACGGCCCGATGCTGGCTCCACGATGACAAGGCTCCGCGCGTGCCCGAACTCGCCTACGGCGCTGCCGCTCCAGGATTGCAAGCATGACCGCCGCTCCGCCGCTTGTGGTGGCTGACAAGCTGACCAAATACTTCCCGCTGCCGGGCGGCCGTCAAATCCACGCCGTCGATCAGGTCACCCTGACCGTCCACGAGAAGGAAGTCGTCGGTCTTGTGGGCGAGTCCGGCTCGGGCAAGTCGACGCTTGGTAAAACCCTGATCGGCCTGCATCCCAGGACGTCGGGCACCGCAAGCTATCGCGGCGAAGCTCTGCCGCAACGCTATCAGCCCGAAGACTTCCGCCGCTGGGCGAAGAAGACCCAGATGATCTTCCAGGATCCGTACTCATCGCTCAATCCGCGCATGACGGTGGGAGAGATCGTGGGGGAGGGCCTGAAACTCCACAGCACCTGTTCCGCCACCGAGATCCGGGAC
>JANPAO010000553.1:0-2494 GCA_031429955.1 Phenylobacterium sp.
GGTTCATCGGCCAGGATGATCTTGGCCTTCTGCACCAGGGCGCGCGCAATCGCGCCGCGCTGTTGCTGTCCGCCGGAAAGGGTGTTGGCGCGCTGTCCGGCGTATTCCGCCACGCCTACGCGCGACAGGGCTGCCATGACGGCGTCCTGAGTCTCCCGCGGCCAGAGGCCGAGGGTTCCGCGCAACATCGGAATTCGCCCCAGCGACCCCAGGGCCACATTGGTGAAGAGCGAAAGGCGGCCCACGAGGTTGAACTGCTGGAAAATGAATCCGACCCGAATGCGGGTCTCGCGGACCTTACGGCTGATCTTGCCGCCCGCCTGCACCGGCCCGCCGAAGGCCTCAATAGCGCCCTCGCCGGGATCAATGGTCTGCAAGCCGCTGATGGAACGCAGGAGAGTCGATTTGCCCGAACCCGAGGGCCCGATCAGGGCGATCATCTCGCCGCGCGCGACACTGATGGAAACACCGTCGAGGGCCTTGCGGGAACCAAAGCTCTTCGAGGCGTTGCGAACAGATAGGACAGCGGCGTCAGGCATGAATTGAGACGTTTCCCAGGTCGGCGCGGGCACCAGCGGACAAGCGTCTTCGTCCACCACTGCGACGACTTCATGACACGGCGCCCCGCATCGGGTCTAGCGGAGGTTATTCCCCACCTACCCCAACCGTTGGGGTGAACCAAAAGCGCGCAGCTATCAGGCAAATCCGCCCCCTCGCGGCTGTCACAAATCGTGCCGCCCTGGCCCCCCACCAAGCCCTGGCCCCGTCAGGGTTTGCGCGCGTTTCTTCGGCACGAAATCAAACCACTTTACACAGGGGTCATATGCCCCTATTTCACCGCGCTCCGGCGGACCCGAAGTCCTCAAAAGCGCTGCTAACGCCGGCTAGGTTCAACAATCCATTGGGGGTTACGTGAATTGCACACGTATCAAGCACCCCTGGACCTGGTCCGTGAGCGGTCCCCGGAACGTCCTGTCGCAGTCGCGCGACCGGACGCGGTGGCTGTAGCGGCGCGCTGGTTCCAGGAGAATTTTCGAGGCGACGTCTTCTACGCCGTGAAGGCCAATCCTTCGCCCTGGGTCATTGAGACCTTGGCGGCCAATGGCGTGAGCGCCTTTGATGTGGCCTCGATCCCGGAGATCGAGCTGGTCAGCCAGTACGCACCGGGCTCGCGCATGGCCTTCATGCACCCGGTCAAGAGCCGGGTCGCCATCAGCCAGGCCTATTTTGATCACGGCATCCGCACCTTTGCCCTCGATACCCACGAAGAGCTGGCCAAGATCCTCGACGCCACCGGCGGTGCCAAGGACCTGAACCTGATCGTGCGCCTGGCGGTCGCCGCCGAGGGGGCTGCCTATTCCCTGTCTGGGAAGTTCGGGGTTGAGGCCTTCGAGGCACCGGCCCTTCTGCTGGCCGCGCGCCGGGCGACCCAGGACCTGATGGGTGTTTCCTTCCATGTGGGCAGTCAGTGCTTGCGCCCCACCGCCTATCAAGCGGCCATGAGCCAGGCCTCCCGGGCCTTGGTTCGCGCCGGCGTCTTCGCCGACGTGGTAGATGTGGGCGGTGGCTTCCCCTCGGTCTATCCGGGCATGGTACCGCCGGCCCTGGCCGACTATGTCGACTCCATTGATCGCGGCTTTGCTGAGATGATGGTCCACGAGACCACCGAACTTTGGTGTGAACCCGGCCGCGCCCTGGTGGCCGAGGGCTCCTCCATCCTCACCAAGGTGGAACTTCGTAAGGGCGACGCGCTCTATCTGAATGACGGGTCCTATGGGAGCCTGTTCGATGCCGCGCACTCCAAGTGGCCCTTCCCGGTCAAGCTGATCCGCAATGAGGATGGCGAGGCCCGTGAAGTTGAAGGCCCGCTCAAGCCCTACCGCTTCTGGGGTCCCACCTGCGACTCCTCCGACCACATGCCCGGCCCCTTCTGGCTTCCGGAAGACATCCGCGAAGGCGACTATGTCGAGATCGGCATGTTGGGGGCCTATGGGGTGGCGATGAACACCCGCTTTAACGGCTTTGGTGACACCGAGACCGTCGAGGTGCGCGACCCGCCGATGGCCTCGATGTTCGGCCTGGCCCGCCGCTCCATTCCGCTGCCGAAGGCCGAGCCGCAGAACGTCGTGAAGCTGTCGCGCGTCCGTGGAAAGAAGCGTCGGCGCAAATAGGCTGGGTCTGTTGTCGGTCACGCCGGTCGCTCCGTCCCGGCATGACCCATTGAGCTGGACGGCCGCTCAAACTCTGAAGGATCAAGAGAATGAACGCTGAGGTTCAGAACTCCAACCGCAAGGCCGAACTGCTCTCCACCACCGTGGAGCATGTGGCCATCGACCAGTACGACGCTCGACCGATCATCGACGCCATGCGCCAGATGAGCTTCACCAGCCGCGACACCGCCCGTGCTGCCGACATCCTGACCATGGCCCTGGAGGACGAGGGCTGCTCCACCTGGCTGACCCTGGCCGGCTCCACCAGCGCCGGCGGCTGCATG
>JANPAO010000554.1:0-2722 GCA_031429955.1 Phenylobacterium sp.
GCTGGGAGAGGCCCTGAACGAGGTCTTTATTCCCCTGCTGCGCCAGCAATTCCCGGAGATCATCGACTTCTGGCTGCCGCCGGAGGGGTGCTCCTATCGCATCGCCGTGGTCTCCATGAAGAAGGCCTACCCTGGCCACGCTAAGCGGGTGATGATGGGGGTCTGGAGCTATCTGCGGCAGTTCATGTACACCAAGTGGGTGATCGTCGTGGACGACGACATCAATGCCCGCGACTGGAAGGACGTCATGTGGGCGCTCTCCACCCGGATGGACCCGGCCCGGGACATCACCCTGATCGAGAACACCCCCATCGACTATCTGGACTTCGCCTCGCCGGAAAGCGGCCTGGGGTCCAAGATCGGCCTGGACGCCACCAACAAATGGCCCCCCGAAACCCACCGCGAGTGGGGCGAGAAATTGGGCATGGACGCCGCCACCGTGGCCCTGGTCACGGAAAAGTGGGCCAGGCTGGGCCTGCCCGGTGGCGGGGAGCCAGTGGGTTAGGGGTGCGGGGGCTTGCTCCCAGGCCCTTTCCGATCCCAACTGAAAGTACAAGCTTGGGGGAGTGACACTATGGACGTCGTGACAACGACATCGGGCCACGCCGCCGCCCTATGGGTCGGGCTGTTGATGTTCCTGCTGCTCACCCTGTCGCTGCTGGTGGTCCGACAACGCCAGAAGCACAAGGTGGCCCTGGGCGACGAGGGCATCCCAGAGCTTGCCCAGGCCATACGCGCCTTTGGCAATGCCACCGAATACATCCCCGCGGCCATGGTGGGGTTGACCGTCCTGGCGGTGGTGGGCGCGCCTGTGCTGGCGGTTCATCTGGCCGGGTTTGTGGTCTTCGTCGGCCGTAGCCTCCACGCCATCGGCCTCTCCAACAGCGGCGGGACCTCATTCCCCAGGGTTATCGGCGTGCTGATGACCTGGGTGGCCTATGTCTTCGTGGGCGTGGCGCTGCTGTTCTACGCGATTGCCTGAGGCCTAGGATCTGGCGCGGCTGGGGATGCGTGGCCGTCCCGTCGTCGGCTATGCCGAGACCTGGCCGGGATCGCGCCTCCCAGGACTCGTCGCCGACAACCCCAAGGCTTGCCCCCGTCGCTCGGCCCGGCCATATCCACCGGCATGGAAGAGAACCTATTAGCCGATGTCGTCGCAGCCGCACTGAAAGCCGGGGCCGATGCTGCCGAAGCCGTGGGCGCGCAGCGCGCCGCCCTGGGGATTAATGTCCGCCTGGGCAAGCTGGAGGAGGTGGAGCGCGAGGAGTCGCGGGATCTCGGCCTGAGAGTCTTCGTCGGCAAGCAGCAGGCCACGGTCTCCGGCTCCGACATCTCCAGCGAGGCGCGGGCCAAGCTGGTGGAGCGGGCGGTGGCCATGGCCCGCCTGGCACCCGAAGACCCCTATGCCAGCCTGGCCGACGCGCGCCGGCTGGCCAGCGGTTCGCTGCCGGACCTAGACCTGTTTGACGCCACCGAACTCACCCCCGAACAGCTTGAGGACTGCGCCCGCGTCGCCGAAGAGGCGGGACGGACCATGCCCCGTATCACCAATTCCGACGGTGGCTCGGCCTCGGCCTCCAGCGGTCAATGGCAGCTAGTGACTTCGGGAGGCTTCTCCGGCGTTCACCGCGCCTCCAGCTTTTCCATCGGCGTCTCGGTGATCGCCAGCGATGGCGACGAGATGGAAGGCGGCTATGACGGCCGCTCCACCCGTTGGCAGGGCGATCTGCCGACGCCCCAGAGCATCGGTGCCGAAGCCGGTCGCAGGGCCGCCGCCCGGCTGGGCGCGCGCAAGATCGATTCCACCACCGCGCCGGTGATCTTTGAAAACCGCCTGGCCATGTCTTTGATTGGGCCCCTGATCGGCGCCATCTCCGGACCCTCGATTGCGCGGGGCAACTCCTTCCTCAAGGACAGGCTTGGCCAGCAGATCTTTGCCAAGGGTGTCCAGATCACCGACGAGCCCCACAAGATCCGCGGCCTGGGCTCCTCGCCCTTCGATGACGAAGGGGTCGCCAACCGGGCCTGGGACCTGATCGACGACGGCGTCCTCACCACCTGGCTGTTGAACACCTCTTCGTCCCGCCAGCTTGGCCTGGAGACCACCGGCCATGCTTCCCGGGGCCTGGCCGGCGCGCCGGGCGTCAGCACCACAAACCTGACCCTGCTGCCGGGTGCGAAGGATCAGGCGGCTTTGATGGCCGACGCCAAGGCCGGCGTCCTGATCACCTCGATGTTTGGCCCCTCGCTGAACGCCAATACCGGCGACTGGTCGGTGGGCTGCGCCGGGTTCTGGTTCGAGGACGGCGAGATTGCCTATCCGGTGGCGGAGATCACCGTCGCCGGCAATCTGATCGACATCTATGCCCGCCTGATCCCGGGCTCTGACCTGGAGTTCCGCGGCTCGGCCAATGCCCCCTCGATTCTGGTGGACGGTCTGGCTATCGCGGGAAAATGACCGATGTCCAGGCCGACCTCGACCTGATTGTCGCCGCAGCCCTGGAGGCCGGGCATCTGGCCCTGAAGCTTCGAGGCAAGGGCCTGAGCGTCGAATACAAGGCCGACAGATCCCAGGTCACCAATGCCGATCTGGCCACCGATGCCCTGTTGACCCGTCGCTTGCGAACCGAACGGCCCGACTATGGCTGGCTGTCGGAGGAGACTGCCGACAATGCTGAGCGGCTCACCACCCACCGACAATTTGTGGTGGACCCCATCGACG
>JANPAO010000555.1:0-1790 GCA_031429955.1 Phenylobacterium sp.
TGCCCTAATACAATCCGCTCATGTCATCTGGCTTCCGCGCCGGAGGCGGCGGAGCCGGTGCGCCGGTGGGCTGTCCATCGGGCCAGACCTGATTATAGGGCTGGGGTCCGGCAATGGCGCGCAGACCTTCCGACGGGATGGCCGCCTTGGGCTCAGTGCCAGGCTTGAAGGCCTCACGGATGCCACGAACCATCACGAACTTGGCGTTCTTAGGAGCCTTGAACTCTGTTTTTGGCAGGCCCTTGGTGGCCTCCATCATGAACTCAGTGAAGATCGGGACGGCGGCGACGGTGCCGGTCTCGCCCTCCCCCAGGCTGCGATTGTCATCGAACCCGACAAAGACACCGGCAACGACCTGGGGGGTAAATCCCACGAACCAGGCGCTGCGATACTCGTTGGTGGTGCCGGTCTTGCCGCCTACCGGGCGCCCGAGAACCGAGGCCGAGGTCGCCGTGCCGCGCTGCACCACGCCCTGCAGCATGGAGGTGATCTGATAGGCGGTGATGGGGTCCATCATCTGAGCGCCGCCCGGTGCAATGCGCGGGCTCTCATCGCCGCTGAAGCCGACACCGCAGCGGCTGCAGTCGCGTTTGTCCGCGCGGAAGATGGTCTTGCCCTCCCGATCCTGCACCAGCTCGATCAGATGTGGCTCGACCTTCCGACCCCCATTGACGAAGGAGGCATAGGCAGCGGTCAACTTGAAGGGCGTGGTCTCGCCAGCTCCCAAGGCCATGGCCAGCACCGGCTCCATGTCGCGCACGACCCCCAGCTTGAGCGTAAGCTCGCGGATCTTTTGCATGCCCACGTCCTGGGCCAGGCGGACGGTCATGGCGTTGCGGGAGAGTTCCAGGCCCTTCCGGAGCGGCAGAGCGCCGTAATACTTCTTGTTGTAGTTCTCCGGCGTCCAGTCCTCGCCTTGGGCCCCCTTCAGGGTGATGGACAGCGCCATCACCCTGAAGGGGGCCCAGGGCGAGGACTGGACGCCGGAGAACTACAACAAGAAGTACTACGGCGCTTTGCCGCTCCGGAAGGGTCTGGAACTTTCCCGCAATGCCATGACCGTCCGCCTGGCCCAGGACGTGGGGATGCAAAAGATCCGCGAACTCACCCTCAAGCTGGGGGTCGTGCGCGACATGGAGCCCGTGCTGGCCATGGCCTTGGGGGCGGGAGAGACCACGCCCTTCAAGTTGACCGCCGCCTATGCCTCCTTCGTCAATGGGGGCCGGAAGGTCGAGCCACATCTGATCGAGCTGGTGCAGGATCGGGAAGGCAAGACCATCTTCCGGGCTGACAAGCGCGACTGCAGCCGCTGCGATGTCGGCTTCAGCGGCGATGAGAGCCCGCGCATTGCGCCTGGCGGCGCTCAGATGATGGACCCCATCACCGCCTATCAGATTACCTCCATGCTGCAGGGTGTGGTGCAGCGCGGCACTGCGACCTCGGCCTCGGTTCTCGGGCGCCCGGTGGGGGGCAAGACCGGCACCACCAACGAGTATCGCAGCGCCTGGTTCGTGGGCTTTACCCCCCAGGTCGTTGCGGGCGTCTTTGTCGGGTATGATGACAATCGCAGCCTGGGGGAGGGCGAGACTGGCACCGTGGCGGCCGTGCCGATCTTCACCGAGTTCATGATGGAGGCCACCAAGGGCCTGCCAAAAACAGAGTTCAAGGCTCCTAAGAACGCCAAGTTCGTAATGGTTCGTGGCATCCGTGAGGCCTTCAAGCCTGGCACTGAGCCCAAGGCGGCCATCCCGTCGGAAGGTCTGCGCGCCATTGCCGGACCCCAGCCCTAT
>JANPAO010000556.1:0-4418 GCA_031429955.1 Phenylobacterium sp.
GCGGATCGGCATAGAGCTGCTCTCGGTCGGCCTGCTCCATCACCCGTCCCAAATACAGCACCATCACCCGGTGGCTGATCTCGCGAACCACCGCCAGGTCGTGGCTGATGAAGATCATCGCCAGACCCATCTCCTTTTGAAGTTCGATCAGCAGGTCGATGATCTGGGCGCGGATCGAGACGTCGAGGGCCGAGACCGCCTCGTCACAGATTACCAGCCGGGGCTTTAGGATCATCGCCCGGGCGATGCCGACCCGCTGGTTCTGACCCCCCGAAAGCTCATGCGGGTAGCGGTTGATCAGGGCCGGTGGCAAACCGACCTTGGCCATCATGGCGGCGACCTCGGTGTCACGCTCCCCCCGCTTCAGGTCCGGCTTGAACACCTGCAGGGGTTCAGCGATGGAATCGCCAATTGTCATGCGAGGGTCCAGGCTGGCCAGGGGGTCCTGGAAGACGATCTGGAGATCGCGGCGAGCGGCGCGGATGGCCTCCCGATCGGCCCCGGTAATGTCGCGGCCCAGCAGGGTCACGGCTCCGCCGGTGGCGGGTATGAGGTTGATCACCGAACGGGCCAGAGTGGACTTGCCACAACCGCTCTCGCCCACGACCCCCAGGGTTTCCCCCTCCCGCACCTGGAAGGACACCCCATCAACGGCCCGGAGATCCCGCTTTCCGCCGAACACGCCCTGGCGCATCGGGAACCAGACCTTGATGTCCTTGCCTTCAACCACCAACGGGGCGTTGGGCGGGACCGGCGTCAGGACCGGCCGGCCCCCGCGATCGGAGCGATCCAGGCGCGGAATGGCGTCCAGCAGGGCGCGGGTATAGGGGTCCTTAGGTGCGGCAAACAGGGCCTCGGCAGGCCCCTCCTCGACATAGGCTCCGTCCTTCATGACACAGACGCGGTCGGCCAGCCGGGCGATGACCCCCATGTCGTGAGTGATCAGCACCATGGCGGTGCCGGTCTCGCGTTTCAGCTCGTCCATCAGGTCCAGGATCTCGGCCTGGACGGTGACGTCGAGGGCGGTGGTGGGCTCGTCGGCGATCAGCAGAGCCGGACCACCGGCCATCGCCGCAGCGATCATCACCCGCTGGCGCATGCCCCCTGACAGCTCATGGGGGTACTGGCTCATCCGCCGCGCCGCGTCGGGGATCCGCACCCGGTCCAGCCAGTCGCGCGCGTGCTTGGCCGCCGCACCGCCCGACATGCCCAGGTGCAGCCGCAAGGGCTCGGCGATCTGTTCGCCGATCCGGACGTGGGGGGTCAGGGCGGTCAGGGGGTCCTGAAAGATCATGGTCATCTTCGACCCACGGATCTTGTTCAGAGCCGAGGTCTTCAGGTTCAGAAGCTCTCCGCCCAGGAAGCGGGCCGACCCGGTGGCCTGGCCGTTGCGGGCCAGCAGACCCATCAGGGCCATGAAGGTCTGGCTCTTGCCCGAGCCACTCTCGCCCACAACACCGAGGGTTTCGCCCCGCGCCACGTCCAGGGAGACGCCACGCACGGCGTTGATCACCCCATCATGGGTGGAGAAATCGACCTTCAGGTCTTTGATGGAAAGCACCGGGGAGACGTCGGGAGCAGCCAAGGCAACCTCAGGGATTGGAGAAGACGGGCAACCATAGCTGCCCACGCGCACCGGTGAAATGGCCCGTTACGAAAGCTTAAGTCCATCCCCCGCGACAGACGGGCCGCGTTGCCGGTAGACTGATCGCGTGCGTGACCCTGACCTGTCCCCCCGCCCGGCCCTGTTCCTTGATCGTGACGGGGTGCTGAATGAAGACCCTGGCTATGTCTATCGCTGGGAAGACTTCGTCTGGATCCCAGGCGCCCGGGAGGCCATCGCGGCCTTCAATGCCGCAGGATGGTGGGTGTTTGTGGTCACCAACCAGTCGGGCGTGGGTCGAGGCTACTATTCCGAAGCCGACGTCCAGGTGCTGCACGCCCAGATGAGCGTCGACCTTGGCAAGATCGGCGCGCGGGTCGACGCCTTCTACTATTGCCCGCAACACCCCGACGCCGTTGACGACCGCTATCGCCATCCGGATCCCCCCAACCGCAAACCCAATCCCGGCATGCTGCTGGAGGCGATCGCCCAGTGGCCTATCGATCTGGCCCGCTCCCTTATGGTGGGCGACAAGGACGGTGACGTTGAGGCCGGTCGTCGCGCCGGGGTGCGGGGCTTAAAGTTTGACGGCGGAAACCTCCACACCTTCCTGCAAGGAGAGCTGACATGAGCGCCATGATCGAGGTTCGCGGGGTGGTCTATGACTATCCCGCAGCCCGCGCCCTGCACGGGGTGTCCTTCCAGGTCCAGGCTGGCGCTGTCCTGGCCCTGGTGGGGCCCAATGGCGCGGGAAAGTCCACCCTGATGCGCTGTATTGCCGCCCTTGACGCCCCGACCGAGGGCAGGATCTCCGTCGCTGGTCTGGACGTAGAGGCAGACCCGCGCTGTGTCCATGCAGCCATCGGCTATCTACCAGATTTCTTTGGTCTCTATGATGAGCTGACGGTCCGCCGGGCCCTGACCTTCGCCGCCCGGTCTCGGGGCGTCTCCGTGGTTGACACCCCGGCTGCGGTCGAGGCCGCCGCTGGCCGGGTACAGCTCTCCGATCGGCTGGAGGCCCGAGCCGGGGAACTCTCCCGAGGCCTGAAACAGCGGCTGGCCATCGCCCAGACCCTTGTCCATCGACCCAGGGTATTGCTGTTGGATGAGCCCGCCGCCGGCCTTGACCCGGAGGCCCGGCGCAGCCTGTCGGACCTGATCCTGTCGCTGTCGAGGGAAGGCATGACCATCGTGGTCTCCTCCCACATCCTGGCCGAGCTCGAGGACTACGCCACCCAGATGCTGATGATCCGCAAGGGCGCGGTGGCCAGTGGCGGGGTGCTGGCGGCAGGCCGCCAGGCCGACAACCGTCTTGAGGTCGCCTTTGCCGAGACACCGCCCGATCTGCGAACCCGGCTTGAGGCCTTGGGCCTCACCCTCGAGACCTTGGTGGGCGACACCGCGACTCTGGTCCCGACAGAGGGCGACGACGACTCAGCCCTGCTGGCCCGGCTGATCGCGGCGGGCCTGAAGGTCAGGTCCTTCCAGGCCGTTCGCAAGACCCTGGAAGATGCCTATCTGGCGGAGGTGGCGCGATGAATCCTGAGTTTCAACGCAACCTGTGGCTGGAAGCCTCACCTCGCCGCCTGGCTGGGGCGGCGATCAGTCTGACCCTGTTCTATGCCGCCGCCGCCCTTCTGGGCCGGCAGGTGCCTGGAGGAGTGGCGGCGGCGGTGGGAGGCGCGGGGGGTCTGACCCTGGTTCTCTGCGGCATGATCTGGGGCGCGCGGGCCGCCGGCGGCGCGGTCCTGGGCGAGATCGCCGACCGCACCTGGGATTTCCAGCGGCTCTCGGCCCTGACACCCTGGGCCATGACCTGGGGAAAGCTGCTGGGGGCCACCAGCCTCGCCTGGCTCTGCGCCCTGACAGGGGTCTTCGCAATCTCCGCCCAGTTCCTGGTGATCGACGGCGATTTGCAGGCCGTGATGGATCTCGGCTTCATGGTGGCCTTGGCGCTGCTGCTCCAGGCGCTCAGCATGACGGCCGCCCTGATCGGGGTGCGCAAGTCTCGGGCAGAGGGTCGCCTTGCCAGGTCCGGCGGCGTTCTCGGGGGTCTGGTCCTGGGCCTGCTGCTCTTGCTGGCGGTGGCCAGTTCCGAAGGCTTCCAGAGAGGTGCCGGTCTTGGGGGGCTGGGCGGTGTCCTCTCCGCCCGGGGAGACATCAGTTGGTGGGGCCACGCCTTCCCGGCCGGCAGCCTGCGCACCGTCGCCACCCTGACCTTCGCAGGATGGGCCCTGGCTGGGGCCTGGCGACTGATGCGGCTGGAACTGCAGATGAAGAACACGCCGGTGTTGTGGTCGGGGTTTGTGATTTTTCTGGCCCTGTTCCTGGGGGGCTTTGCCTATGCCGCCGGAGGTTTGCAGGCCGCTCTGCTGGTGGGGGCCTTGTCTGTGGCCCTGGCGGCCTATGCCGGGGCCTTTGCCGACCCCGCCGACCGGGTCGCCCTGCGTCAGTTTGCCGGCGCCATGGGTCAGGGCGACCTGGCGCGCGCCCTGACCCTGACCCCCGCCGCCGTCCCGCCCTTTCTGCTGGCCGTGGCTCTGGTGGGGGCTGCCTTTGCCGTTGGAACCTCGGGGTTTGCCTTCCGCCAGGGACCTGATGCGGCCCAGGCTGCGGCGCTGCTGTCCTTCGTGGCGAGAGATCTCGGAGTGATTGCCCTGTTTCGCTTTGGGCCTCGACCCCAAAGAGCCGACCTCAGCGCCGTGGTGGCGCTGGCCCTGCTCTACGCCGTCGGCGGGATCATCGGCAGCGCCTTGGGGGGCGGCACCGGACAGGCTCTGTTCGTCCCGCTCTCGATCGCCCCCATGGCCAGCCT
>JANPAO010000557.1:0-4667 GCA_031429955.1 Phenylobacterium sp.
AGCGACTGCTGCGCCCGGTTGTCCACGGCACGCGCGTTGAGCACGGTCACGGTCGATGCCGTATCGATTAAGGAGCGATTGATGCGTTCGCCGGTTACCACGATCTCGGCGCCGCCTCCATCTGCGTCGCGCTGCTGCGCGAGTGCCGGGCTGGAGATGGTCGCTAGGGCGAGTATTGATAGCAGATCACGCATGAATGTGGCCCTCAGTCCGTAGCCACAGGCAGGCTAGTTATTGCGAATGATTCTTATTCGCATCGTGATGCGCTGAATGTCAAGCTTGTCGGATGCCGAACGATCGCGCTTAATTGAATTTTGCTTTGACGATGTTGCATCCGGGTGTCGCGGCCAGGACCAGTGCCTGAGCGCCAGCTGCAACCACGATGCTGGTAGGGTCGTTGAACGACGCAGAAGTCGGTGAATTCAGCGCCCACCTCCGGGTTCGACCAACCGTTCGGTCGCGGGAGCGCGCTACAGCGAACGATAAAATACGAGAGCGTCGACGTAGATTCCGGAAGGTAACTCAAACGCGTCTGGGATCCGTCCAACAATGGTGAAACCCAGCGATTGCCAGAGGCGGACCGCTCTCTCGTTGGTGCTCACCACGAAACTGAACTGCATAGCGCGAAAATTTCGAGCGCGGGCCAACTCCATCGAGTATTCGCACATGCGTCTCGCCACGCCATGTCCCCTGGCGGTGATGCCGGTCATGTAACCGCAATTGCAGACGTGACGGCCGCCAGCTGCCTGGTTCGGGCGCAGGTAGAAGGTGCCCAGGACCGCCCCGTCTACTTCGGCAACGAATGTCGTCTTGTCCGAAGCGAATCAGTATGAGAGCGCTTCGTCCTCGCTCGTTGCTGGATCGAGTGCGTATGTTTCCCCCGCGACGATCGTCGGCATGATGATGGAGGCTATCTCGGCCCGATCGCCGGGCGTGGCAGGGCGGATGAGCATCGAGTCCAACTAAGCAGGGCGCGGAGGGAATGCCAGCATCGCGCCCGGCTACGCGAGGAGTCTGTCGGCTTCGGCCCAGAGCCGCCAAACCACATGAGAGGCCGGCTCCGCCCGTGCCAAGCTCGCGGCCTGACCGGCCCACATTTGCAGGATGCTCTCGTCTCCCGTCGCGAGCGCCCGACTGCGCAGCGGTGCGACGGCCTGGCGTTGCGCGGGATAAGGCAGGGCGGCATCGCCCACCGTGTCGATCCATTCGTTCCGCACGGCCCGTGCAAGGCGGCCGCTGTATGCGCGGGTCAGGACGGTATCTTCGGGCATGGTCCGCGCCAGCGCATCCGCCCATATGGCAGGCGTCCCGGCCTGGGGCGTGCGCAGCAGCGCCGTCCCGATCTGGACCGCCGACGCACCGAGCGTCAGCGCCGCGGCGACCCCCCGCCCGTCGGCGATGCCTCCGGCCGCGATGAGGGGAAGCGGAACGGCATCCGCGATGATCGGTAGCAGCGTAAATAACGTGCCGCCCTGCCGGTCGGCGGTGCCGGGATCGAAGGCTCCCCGATGGCCCCCAGCCTCGACACCGCTGACGACAAGCGCGTCGGCGCCGGCCTCGTAGGCGGCTCGGGCTTCGGCAACCGAGGTGACGGCGGCGAACCACTTTATGTCGGCGGCGTGCATCCGCGCGACGACGTCGGGGGGATACAGCCCCATGATCGACGACGCGACTGCCGGGCAGGCTGCGATGATCGCATCGCACTGGGCATCGAAGTCAGGAAGTCCCGAATGCGCGACCGCTCCCATCTCCACGCCGTGGGCGGCGAGGAAGGCGCCGGTGCGATCGAGATCGGCGGCGCGGAACGTCGGCTCTGGGTCGGGGATCCACGTGTTGATCTGGAACGCACCGCCAGAGCTCAGCCGAAACAAAGACGCCCAATCCGCTATTGCCGAGCCGTCCATGAGTAGCGCGCCGCATCCGCCCATGCCGCCCGCGTTCGCAACCTCGGCCACGAGCGCGGGAGGGTAGCTGCCTGCCATAGGCCCCATGATGATCGGGACCTTGAGGCCGAACTCCGCGCAGAAGTCTGACGAACGTGTGCGTGGTGACATAATCGCTCTCCATTACAACAAGGGCAGGTAGGCAACGCTACCTCCGCACATCACGCGAGCGCATCGACTATGATGGCTTTGCCAGGTGCGTGAAGACGGTCATGCTCAAGAACGCAAATGTCGATCGTGTCGATCAGCCATGGTAGTTAGCGTTGACAGGTTGGCCGCACAATGTCACGAAACGACGACTTTTCGGACCTTAGTGCTTTGTTTTGACTTCGCTGAAAGCGGACTCGCGCTTTCCTTGCAAAATGCCCTTGGAGACGTACTGCAGACTACTGTGATTGATTTGAGAGGGTCGGATGAGGCGGAACATTTTTTTGTGTTTTTTGGCTTTAACTGGGACGACTGGATTGGCTCAGGCACCAGTGCCTGAAGCGACGGCAAATATTGAAAAGCCAGCATGCAAGCTGCTTGATGGCGATCAGAAATGGCTTGATCGTTCGGTCGCTGCGTGGCGTTATGCGGCAAAGCATTATGGTCAGTTTGTTGTGCCTACCGGAGCCCGCGCAATCATTGGCAGCGCAGAGTGCGTTTTGAGTAGCGATACCGCGCTGTTTCCCGACAAAACGGTGATATGGAATTCAATTGAAGGTAATGGCAGAATTCCGATTATTGAGGATTTCACGATGCCCCTTTCTCCGATTTCCCAAGCTTTAGAAGTGAATGGCGGTGCGACTTTCGTGATGTCCGCACCAACTGTTTGGCGGAAAAACGAAGTAACAGGAGGAAAGATCGGGATTGAGAATTTGATGACCGCCGTCTTCATTCATGAAACTTCACATACTTTGCAGCAAAAAACCTACATGGCAGCATTTAGCGCTGTTGCGAAGGCCAATGGTCTGCCTGAAGATTTCAATGATGACAGCATTCAGGATCGATTTAAGTCGAACAAGAAATTTTCTTCGTCGATAGACAGTGAGACCTCACTTCTTCTTGCTGCAGCTAGGACGGAATCGGTCTCACAAGCCCGCATGCTTGCGCGGAACGCGCTTTCGTTGATCAAGGCAAGACGCAAACGGCATTTTACCGGAAAAGACGCTTTCATGTCTAAAGTCGAGGATATCTTCTACACACTGGAAGGTTCCGGCCAATGGCTTGGATATCAGTGGCTCGTCGATCCTAAGGGCGGCAATCTGGCGGTCGCGGATGCAATGGATCGCTTTGGATCAGGCTCCGGTTTTTGGTCCCAAGCGCAGGGAATGGCGCTGCTTATGGCTGTAGATCGCTTCGATAATGGGGCATGGAAAAGGTCAGCCTTTGGCGATGGTAAACTTGCCGGAGTAGAGCTCCTCGAAGCTGCGCTTAAACCTAGGCGCCGCTAAGAGCAGCGGGAAACGTTCCATCACGATATAAAATGTCTGCGGCGGGTTACTTCAGATAGTCTGCTCTTGGCCTACTTTTCCTGAAAACCGGACGTTCCGGAATCCTTCGACTTTCCAGTCATTCCCCTTCGCATCAATTGGCTTCCGCTAAATCACAAAACACCTTCACGAGCCTATCATGGGACGCGCTCTCGTCGACCAGCGTATCCAGGAAATCGGCAATGCCGTCGTCCGCTCCCCGACTGGCATACTCCGACGCCGCCCACCCCGTCGTCGTCGCCGCGACGAACGTCGAACTCGAGGCTGACGGCATCCGAAGCCGTGACGCCATCGCCTGGTTCACCCAGCGCACCGTAGTCGCGGCCGACGGCCCGCAGGTCGCGGAGACCTGGTGGAACATCCGCACGAACATTCTCGGCAGTCCACACGGATCCCGTTCCTCGCTCTTCGTGAACCAGCACGCCGGCCTCCACATGCGCAAGATCCTCGACGCGATGAACGCCAGCGGCATATTCGGCCCCGTCTTCAAATCGTCGCTCGACATGCTCTCGTTGGAGAAGCGCGACGCAATCGCGCGAGTGCTCATACGCACCGCGATCGACGCATGGGATCGGAAAAAACCGGCGTTCCAGTTTGAGCGACGCGGCCTCACCTGCAAGGCCGCCATCCGCGACACCTGGGACGACGGCACGGAGTCCTCCGTCCGGGTGGTGATCGGCAAGCACGACCTCCCCTTGACGGGGTTCCACTGTCCGAAGGATGACCGGATCGCCCGCACCGACCCTACCGGCCGGCGCAATATCGCAGAGCGAATCCTCTAGGGTCCTTGCGGGGCCTTCTGTGCTTTTCGCTGCCTTGGGCATCGGTTCGCGGTCCGGGGCACTAGCAGTTCGCTCGAACAGCCTCGAATACTTGATCGCCACGGATTCGCGCGCGAGGCCTCCCCGCGGTAGTGCGGCCGGCCGGTGACCAGCCGCCATCCCGATCCGGATAGAAGATTGAAGACATGAAAGACAAGGAATGGTGCTCGCGATGCAGGGACGTGAAGGACGCGCAATCGTCAACACCCTCCACCGATCCCGCCCGGCTTCGCGATCAACTCGGTGAACTTGATCGGCTGATGCGCCTGGCCCCCGCGCCCGTAATCAGAAACTACGGGCTTATCCACGAGGCCACGCTCCGCGAGGACGCGCAGCTGGTCGCACACGGGATCGAATGCGGGAAGCCAAGCTGGAACGCCGGGCTCGCGGGCGGGCAGGCGTGCCTGCGCTGGCTGGCCGCGCAGATC
>JANPAO010000558.1:0-1854 GCA_031429955.1 Phenylobacterium sp.
AGGCCTTCAACAGAGCAGGCAGTTTGACGGGCTCTTGAACCTCCGGCACGTCCAAACGTCCCGTCTGCTCGGCGGCTTCTACGGCAATGGCCTGCAGGCGCTCCACCCGAACCCGGTCAGCATTGGTCCGCTCGGTCAGCACCAGCCGCACCCGGCGTGCCCCCAGCTCCGTCGCCTTCTCAACAATGGTCTCCAACCGGCCCCGCTTGACCACGGCGATCAGCAGATCGAGGTCGGGACCCACCTGTTGGGGCCGTTCCAGCCGGTCGGCCCGAAGAATCACCCGGCGCTTGCCGGTCTCAATGATGCTGGCCCGCCACTCACCGTCGCGACCATTGAACACCAGAAGTTCATCCCCCACACCCTGGCGCATCACGGCAGCCAGATAGCGGCTCTGCCCGTCGTCCAGCGGCAGGGCGGCGGTGGCAGACAGGTCGTGGGGTACGAAGAGGCGGATCATCGGGGGCTTTTAGAACGCCAGGCCCTCGCCGCAAATCCTGGTCTTGAGCTACCAATCAAGGTGGAACCGTTTGGCGCATGTCGCGATCTTCATATCGGGTGGTTAGCCGAGGAGCGTTCCGCGTGATAAGCCCCCCTCGCCGCAGGTGGGCGGCTATGCTGAAAGCGCGTGTTGGGGTCGGAAGGGGCACAGATGAGTCGGGTGCTTGTTATCGGGGCGGGTGGCGTCGGGTCGGTGGCCGTCCACAAGATGGCCATGTGCCGGGAGATTTTCTCGCATATCACCCTGGCCAGCCGTCGCCGGTCCAAGTGCGACGATATTGCCGCCTCAGTGAAGCAGAGAACCGGCATGGTGATCGACACCGCCGAGCTCGATGCCGACGATATGGAGGCCACAGCCGCCCTCATCGCCGCGACCCAGGCCCGACTGGTAGTCAATCTGGCCCTGCCCTATCAGGACCTCGCCATCATGGAGGCCTGCCTGAAGGCCGGTGTCAGCTATCTCGACACCGCCAACTATGAGCCCCGCGACGAGGCCAAGTTCGAATACAGCTGGCAATGGGCCTATCAGGAGCGGTTCAAGGCTGCGGGCCTGATGGCGGTGCTGGGCTGTGGGTTTGATCCCGGCGTCACCTCGGTGTTCACAGGCCACGCCCGCAAGCACCTGCTGGACCAGATCGACACCCTGGACATCCTGGACTGCAACGGCGGCGACCACGGCCATCCCTTTGCCACCAACTTCAATCCCGAGATCAACATCCGCGAGGTGACCGCTCCGTCCCGCCATTGGGAAGCCGGTCAGTGGGTGGAGGGCCCCGCCCTGGCCCACAAGCAGGTCTTCGACTTCGACCAGGTCGGCCCGCGCAACATGTACCTCATGTACCACGAGGAGCTGGAGTCCCTGGCCCGGTTCTATCCGGAGATCAAACGCATCCGCTTCTGGATGACCTTCGGCGACTCCTACCTCAAGCACCTGGAAGTTCTGGGCAATGTGGGCATGACCCGGATCGACCCGGTGATGTTCGAGGGCCGCGAGATCATCCCGCTTCAGTTCCTGAAAGCCCTGCTGCCCGAGCCCTCGTCCCTGGGACCGGTGACCCGGGGCAAGACCAATATCGGCGTCATCGTCACCGGTCGGAAGGCGGGTCAGGCGAAGACCGTCTACGTCCTCAACATCTGCGACCACGAGGAAGCTTATGCTGAGACCGGCAGCCAGGCGGTCAGCTACACAACCGGCGTCCCCGCCATGATCGGGGCGGCCCTGATGCTCACCGGCCAGTGGAAGGGCGCGGGCGTGTTCAACATGGAGCAACTGGATCCCGATCCGTTCATGGACATGCTGAACAAGCACGGCCTGCCCTGGAAGGTGCAGGACCTGGCGGCCCCGCTGGCGTT
>JANPAO010000559.1:0-3953 GCA_031429955.1 Phenylobacterium sp.
GCCGGTTGCCGAGGTCGTCCGTGAACCCGATCCTGCCGAGATATCGGCACCACCTGCCGCGCCTCGCAAAGGCTGGTGGCGTCGGGGCTGACGGGTTAGGCTGATGGAATGTTGGGCTGGGGGGCGCTAGGAGTTTCTGCAATGGCGTCCCCTGCCCGCACCATTTCCCGCCTGGCTCTAACGGCGGGTCTCGCCGTTAGCTTGGTCCTGCCGGCCCTCCCCGCGCGGGCCCAGGAGGGTGTGTCGCTGATCCGCGACACCGAGATCGAAGAGACCCTTCGGCGTGATGCGGTGCCCCTGTTCGATGCGGCAGGCGTTGAGTCTAAGTCCATCCGCATCCTGCTGATCGGCAGCCGAGACCTCCAGGCCTCCGCAGGCCCAGGGGTCATGTCGGTCTATACCGGGCTGATCCTGGAGACCGAGAATCCCAACCAGCTCCAGGGGGTGATGGCCCACGAGATCGGCCACCTGGCTGGCGGTCACTCGGCCCGCTCAGGCGACATGAACAATGCCGGCATGAAACCCTTCCTGCTGACCATGGGCCTTGGCGTGCTGGCGGCCCTGGCCGGATCGACGGAGGGGGCTGCGGCCTTGGTGGGCAGTGCCAACTATTTCGGTGCCCTTGGCGCCATGGGCTACAGCCGCGAGCAAGAGTCCCGAGCAGATCAGGCGGGCCTGACCTATCTGCAGAAGGCGGGTCTTTCTGGGCGTGGCCTCGTCGAGTTCTTTGATAACTTCCGCTACCAGGAGGTCTTTCAAGAGGCGCGCCGCTACGCCTATTTCCGCACCCACCCGATCTCTTCAGACCGCATCGAGGCCGTGAGGAGCCGGGCCGAAACCCTCAGCCACTATGGCTATGTCGATCCCCCGGCGGCCATGGCCGAGCACGCGATCATGAAGATGAAGCTGGATGCCTTCATCAATCCTCAGCGGACCATGGGGCGACTGGACGAAAAAGACACCGCCTATGTCACCCGCTACGGACGGGCCATCGCCTATTACCAACTGAAGGAGCCTGACAAGGCGCTCAAGATCATCGAGAGCCTGTTGGTGGAGCAGCCCGACAATCCCTACCTCTACGAACTCAAGGGGCAGATCCTGTTCGAGTTTGGCCGCGCCGACGAGGCCGAGGCCCCGCAGCGCAAGTCGGTGGCACTCAAGCCCGAAGCCCCGCTGCTGCGGATCAATCTGGGCCAGACCCTGATCGCCCTGACCGATCCAAAGAAGGTCGACGAGGGGATCGGCGAACTGAAACGCTCCCTGACCCTGGACGAGGAGAACGCCGAGGCCTGGCGCCTGCTGGCCCAGGCCTATGACCAGAAAAGCGAGGACGGCCTGGCCCGCTATGCCACCGCCGAATACAATTTCCAGATTGGCAATCGCCAACAGGCGCTGGTCTTCGCCATGCGCGCCCGGGAGATGCTGGAGAAGGCCACGCCCGAATGGCGCCGCGCCACGGACATCGTCCTGGCCTCCTCGCCCACCAAGGATGATCTGAAGGATCTGGCCAAGGAAGGCTCGATCCGCCGCGGCTCCCTCAACTGATCCCTCTTCAATCCCAGCGCAGACCCCACAGTGATCATGAAAACCCAGTACGCCGCCATCCTGGCGCTCGCCGCCGTGCTCTCCCTCGCCGGGTGCCAGAAATCCGCCGATGCCGCCTTTGGACAGAAGGTGCGCGCCTATCTGCTGGAACACCCCGAGGTCATTGAGGAAGCCGTCCAGAAGCTGCAGGAAAAGAAGATTGCCGAGGCCGCCAACATCGCCAAGGCCGGTTTGGTGAAACACCGCAAGGCCTTGGAGCAGGACCCTCGCGACTTCGTGGCCAACCCCAATGGCAAGATCACCGTGGTGGAGTTCTTCGACTATCGTTGCGGCTATTGCAAAACCTCCGCAGCGGAGGTGGTGAAGATCGTGCGCGAGAACCCCGACGTCCGCTTCGTGTTCAAGGAATTCCCGATCTTTGGTGGTGACTCCAACCTCGCCGCCAAGGTCGCCTTGACGCCGGCCGGCAAGGCCAAAGGCATGGCCCTCTTCCAACGATTCATGGCCGAAAAGGCCCTCGACGAGGCGGCTATCGACCGCCACCTAGCCGCCGTTGGCCTGGACCCGGCCTTGGTCAAGGCTGCTGGCGAATCTGCCGCCATCACCAAGCAACTCAGCGATACGCACGAGTTGGCCAAGGCTCTGGGCATCGAGGGCACCCCGGCCTTCATCGTCGGCGACCACCTGATCCCTGGCGCAGACCTGCCGGCCCTGCGCGCCGCCATTGCGGCAGCGCGCGCCGGCGATTTGAAGCGGGCGAGTTAAGGCACCCGGATTGCCGCTCGTCGTCCTCGGTTCGGCAGCGTGGCAACCAAGCTCTGTCGGCCTCTCAGCGATCCCTTTCCTTCCGCATGGGCACCCGTGGCAAGGGTGAGCCGAAAATTCTGGAGGCGACATGACCGAAACGGTGTTGGTGATCGGAGCGGGCATTGGCGGGCTCTGCACCGCCCTGGCCTTGGCCGGACCCGACCGGAAGGTGGTGCTCCTGGAACGCGACCCTGCACCACCCACGGGAGATGCCGATCAGGCTTTTGACGATTGGAATCGGCGGGGCGTTGGCCATCTGCGCCACAGCCACGCCTTTCTGGCGCGCCTGCGGCTGATCCTGCGGGATGAACACCCGGCCCTGCTGGCGGAACTGCTGGAGGCGGGCTGTCGAGATCTGGGGTTCGAGCAGATGCTGAGCGATCAGCACAAGAAGTCCTACCGCCCTCAGGCGGTGGATCGCGATCTGGTGGTGCTCACCAGCCGGCGCACCACGCTGGAACTGGTGATCCGGCGCTATGTAGAGCGGCTGGCCAATGTGGAAATCCTCTCGGAGACCTTTGTCGCCGGACTGACCCTGGAGCCGGGAGCGCCCCTGCGGGTGACCGGGGTGACGGTGGAGGATGCCTCAGGGCGTCACGATCTTGCCGCCGACCTCGT
The DNA here is from genome assembly GCA_031429955.1 of Phenylobacterium sp. GTDB lineage: Bacteria > Pseudomonadota > Alphaproteobacteria > Caulobacterales > Caulobacteraceae > Phenylobacterium. Next base: position 2,971 of record JANPAO010000559.1, read on the forward strand.
CATCGACACGGCCGGGCGCACCACCGGTTCCATCGAACAGTTGGTGGAGGCCGGGGCCAATATCACCGAGGAGAGCGAGACCGCCGGAATCCTCTATTTCACCCGCCACTACCGCCCGCATCCGGGCCTGAAAGAGCCCGCGCGGGGCAAGGCACCGGGCACGGGGGACATGGGATTCCTCAAGTACGGGGTCTTTCCGGCTGACAGTGGCTGTTTCTCCATCACCATCTGCGTGCCGGAAATCGAGCTGGAGATGCGCAAGGCCATCGTCGACCCCAAGGTCTTCGACGGCATCTGCGCTCAGATTCCCGGGCTGGTGCCCTGGATTGATCCAGCCCGGACCAAGGCGGTCAGCAAAGTCTTCGGGATGGGCGACCTTCACAGCCGTTGGCGCGACATGGCACCGGACGGCGTGGCCAGCGTGCTGGGCTATGTGGCCCTGGGCGACAGCCTGGTGCGGACCAATCCGCTCTATGGCCGGGGGTGTTCCTTCGCCGCCGTCAGCGCCTATGCCCTGAAGGACTGCCTGGCGGCGACATCTGACCCGGCCGAGCGCCTGGTGGCCTTCCAGGCCCGGGTGAACGCTGACCTGAAGCCCTACTACCTGGACATGCTCAATCAGGACCGCTCGGCGATCCGCAAGGCCCGCAACACCCTGACCCAGGAACACAGGCCCAGCCTGAAGGCACGTCTGATGCGCAGCTTCGTCGAGGATGGGGTAGCCATCGCCGTCCGCAGCGACACCGACCTTCTGCGGGCCGCCCTGCGGGGTTTCCACATGCTAGAGGACCCGTCTGCCTGGCTCAAACGACCGGCCAACCTGGCCCGCGTCCTGGGCTATTGGATGCGGGGCAAGAAGGCCAACGCTGCGGCCTACCCGCCCAAGCTCGGGCCCGACCGCGATGAAATGATGCGGGCGCTGGGGCTGTCGCCGGAGCTGGATATCGCGCGCCTGAAAGAAGCCGCCTAGGGGCCGCGCCGTC
>JANPAO010000560.1:0-3313 GCA_031429955.1 Phenylobacterium sp.
GCGCGGCGCCATGTCCAGATTGCTCAGCACCCCACCGGCTGTGGCCCGTACCGCCGGTGGGGTGCTGAGCAATCTGGACATGGCGCCGCGCACCGCCCTGATCCTGGCGGGCCCCACCGGCCTGCTGCTGGCGCAACTCAAGGGCTGGCTACAGCTCCCCGAAGCCGGGCTCTACGCCGCCTGGGCCGCAGCCCTGCTCTGGCTGGTGCTGGCCTGGACGATTCACCAGCGTCATCTGGCGGCAGGAAGTTGGGCGCGCCAGGTCGATCTGACCCTACGTTGGGGGATGATCGCCCTGCTGATCATCGCCGGCGGCTCGGGCCTGGCCGGGACGTGGAACGCGCCGCTGTTCCTATCCCTTAAGCTGCTGATCCTGGCCGCCGCCACAGGGCTGGGCCTGATTCTGCGGGTCCTGTTAGGTCCCTTTGGACCGGCCTTTGGGCGCATCGCGGCGGGCGTCGGTCAGGACCAGGATGATCAGGTCGTTGGTCGCATCCTGGATCGGGCCAGACCCCTGGTGCTGTGCCTCTGGACCCTGCTGATCCTTGCCGCCGGACTTGGAATTTGGACCCCGCAATGAATGCTCCCCTCGCCCCCCTCCCCCTGGCCCAGGATGCTGACCTGGGCGCCCTGCGTCAGATCGCCGGCGCGCATGCGGTCGTCACCGACGACGCCACCCGCAGGCTTTTCAGCCAGGACATCTGGTCGGTTAGCGCCAATGCCGCCGAGGTTGTGGTTGCGCCTGCCGACATCCAAGTCCTGGCTGCCGTGGTCGCAGAGGCCTCCCGCCGGGACTTCACCCTGGCGGTGCGCGGCGGCGGCATGAGCTATACCAGCGGCTACACCCCGACCCGACCCCGCACCCTGCTGCTGGATATGACGCAGATGGACAGGGTGCTGCGGGTCGATGCCCAGGACATGACCGTCACCGTCCAGGCCGGCTGCACCTGGAAGACCCTGAACGAGACCCTCAAGCCCCTGGGCCTGAGAACCCCCTTCTGGGGGCCGCTCTCGGGCATCACCTCCACCGTCGGCGGCGGCTTGTCGCAGCAGAACGCCATCTTCGGCTCGGGCCACTATGGCACCACCAGCGAGAGCGTGGTGGCGGTCAAGGTGGTGCTGGCAGATGGCCAGGTCCTGGCCACTGGCGCGCGGGGGGCAGACGGTGAGACCCCCTTCTTCCGCCACTTCGGGTCGGACCTGACGGGCCTCTTCTGCGGCGATTGCGGGGCCTATGGCATCAAGGCCGAGATCACCCTGCGGCTGATCCGCACCCCGGCCCATGAGGGCTTTGCCTCCTTTGCCTTCGCATCCCGCGAGCAGGCGGTGAACGCCATGGCCGAGATGGTCCGGGCCGGCCTGGCCGCTGAGGTCTGCGGCTTTGATCCCGGTCTGGCGGCGGTCAGGCTCAAGCGCGCCTCCATCCTGTCGGGCGTCCAGGCCATGGCTGCGGTGGCCACCACCAACCGCTCGCTGTTTGCCGGACTGAAGGCCGCCGCTGGGATCGCCCTGGCCGGGCGGGGCTTCCTGGCCGAGGGCGACTGGTCCATCCATCTGGGCTTCGAGGGACGCTCGGAGACCGGGGTCCGCGAGGACGTCGCCGCCGCCAAGCTCATTGCCTTGGCGGCCGGAGGGGCCGAGACCGAAGCCTCGATCCCCAAGATCCTGCGGGCCCAGCCCTTTACGCCGCTGAACAATATCCTGGGTCCCGACGGCGAACGCTGGGCGCCGGTGCACGGCATTGTCTCGCTGTCTAATGCCAACCCCTGCTTCGAGGCCTTGGAGGCCCTGTTCGCCAGCTATGAGGCGAGGTTCGAAGCGGCCGGGATCTATACCGGCTATATGCTCACCAGCCTGTCCACCAATGGTTTCCTGATCGAGCCGGTGTTCTTCTGGCCCGAGGCCCGTCGCGCCCTGCATGAGGCCACCATCGAGCCAGCCATGCTGGCCAAGCTTAAGCCCCACGACGAGAACCCTGCGGCCACAGCCCTGGTGACCGAGGCCCGGGCCGCCGTGGTGGCCGTGTTCCAGACCTTCGGCGCCGCTCACTTCCAGGTCGGGCGCACCTATCCCTGGCTTGAAAGCCGCGACGCCGCCTCCCATTCGCTGGCCCGTGCGGTCAAGGCGGCGCTCGACCCGGAGGGTCGGCTTAATCCCGGCGTGCTTGGCCTGTGAGCATGATCCAGGCCCGTAATCCCCGCACGGGTGCCGTCGACGCGGAGATCCCGGAGATCACCGGCGAGGCTCTGGCCGCAGCCGGCGCGCGCGCGCGGCAGGCCCAGGTGGGCTGGCGGGATCTGAGGGTCGAGGACCGGGCTGCGGCGCTGCGACGACTGGCGGTGGCCATCGGGTCTGCCGCCCCCGAGATACAGGCCGCCCTGGAGGCCGACACCGGCCGGCGACGGATCGCGCGGCTGGAGATCGACAGCGTGCTGGGAGCCATAGAGGGCTGGATTGCCACCGCCGGTGCCCTGCCGGCTGAGGCCTGGACGCCCGGCCGCATGTCGCCGCAGATCCGACATCGCCCCCAGTTCCTGCCCTATGGGTTGGTGGGGGTGATCAGTCCCTGGAACTTCCCACTGCTGCTGGGGATGATCGATGCCCTCCCGGCCCTGATGGCCGGCTGCGCCGTGATCGTGAAACCCTCGGAGGTTACCCCGCGCTTCATCGCCCCCCTGAACGCGGCTATCGTCGAGGCCGGACTGGGCGATCTGCTGGCGGTGGTGGCCGGCGGCGGGGCCAGCGGCCAGGCCCTGATCGACCTGGTCGACTGTGTCTGCTTCACCGGCTCGGTGGCCACCGGGCGCAAGGTGGCGGTCCATGCGGCGGGTCGGCTGATCCCAGCCTTCCTGGAACTGGGGGGTAAGGATCCCCTGGTGGTGCTGGCCGGTGCCGATCTGGAGGCCGCCACCGATGCGGCCCTGCGCGGTTCGGTGCTCTCCACCGGCCAGGCCTGCCAGTCCATCGAGCGCATTTATGTGGCCGCAGAGATCGTCCAGGCCTTCACCGACCGGCTGGTGGAAAAGGCCCGCACCGCCCGGCTCAACTGGCCCGACATGGCGGTTGGCGAGATCGGGCCGATCATCTTTGAACGCCAGGCACAGATTCTCGCCGAGCAGATCGCCGATGCCCGCGCCCAGGGGGCCCAGATCCTGACCGGAGGCGAGGTGACTCACCAGGGCGGCGGCTCCTGGCTGGCCCCCACGGTACTGACCGGCGTCACCCACCAGATGAAGGTGATGACGGAGGAGACCTTCGGCCCGGTTCTGCCCATCATGACCTTCGGCACCGTCGAGGAGGCGGTTGCCCTGGC
>JANPAO010000561.1:0-3156 GCA_031429955.1 Phenylobacterium sp.
GAGTTGGCCCTGATCGAGGGGGCGGTGGATGCCGCCCTGGCCGATGCGGGCTTGGCGCCCTCCCAGATCGACAAGGTCTTCCTCACCGGCGGCTCGTCCCTGGTGCCGGCGGTCCGAGCGATCTTTCAGCGCCGCTTTGACCCGGCCCGGATCGAGAGCGGCAGTGAACTTGAGTCCATCGCCTCCGGCCTGGCCCTCATGGGCCGCGAGCGGGATCTGGACCGTTGGTGTCGCCGGGCCGACCTGACCTGATCCGCATCTGACGACTACCCCTTGCTGGCCTCCAGCATGGCACTGGCCGCCAGTTCTCGGAGGCTGGCATTGGCGATGGTGAGCTTGGCGAAGGTCCAGCCGCCGCCGGCCGCCTCGATGTCGTCGACGGCGTGGCGGGCGGAGTTGAAGGCCTCGCGATGCATGGCGGTCCAGGCCGCGACCGCGCGCGTGGCCCCCTCGTCGGTGTCCCCCAGTTTCGGATCCTTGGTGAAGGCCATGATCGCCCGGGTCAGGGTTGCCTGCTCGGCCAGCAGATCCTCCAGCAGCCGTCGAATGGCGGTCCGCTCAAAGGCATCGGCGGCGGCAAAGCTGCCGGCTGCGGCCCGCAACCGATCAAACGCGAGGCTGGCCCCGGTTTGGTGATAGAGGCGCGCCACCTGGGGCAGGCCCCAGGAGGAGGCCTCCGCCAGGTCCACAAGGTCGGCGGCTGTGGTCAGGGGGCGGAGCTGGACCACCTGCCGCGCCAGATCTTCTGGCGCCCCGGCGGCCACCAGGTCAGCGACCTGGGCCTGGCATCTAGCCTGTTCGACGGGCGACAGCACCCCGGCCCCAAGCTTACGCAGGATTGCGGTGCCGGGGCCATAGCGGGCCACCAGACCCGCCACATCGGCACCCTCCCGCCCTGCGCGCCGGGCCAGCCAGAAGGTTTCCCCCCGCAAGATGTCTGTCAGGCCGCCATAAAGCGCCATCTGGCCCTTGGCAGGGACTGGGTCTGGGATCTCGGTGTCCAGGCCAGACACGGCATCCCAAAGCTCCGACAGGTTCAGCACTGACTTAGCCGCCTCATAGCCCACCACAAAGGCCCGCACGTCACAGGCCGCCGCGGCCATCAGCCGGGCGGGGAAGCTTGGCCCACAACGGTTGATCACATCATTGGACACCACCGTGGCGATGATCTCTCGACGCAGGCGGTGGCGGTGCAGGGCTTCGCCATGCTTGCGCAGACCCTTGGGGAAATAGGCCGCCAGGATGGCTTCAAAGTGGGGGTCATCGGGGGCGGTCGAGGCCACCATCTCCTGGGCGAGCTCGATCTTGCCATAGGCCAGCAGCACCGCAGCCTCGGGCCGGGTCATGCCCTGGCCTGCGGCCCGGCGGGTGGCGATCACGCCTGCGTCCGGCAGGCCCTCCACCGTGCGGTCCAGTCGGCCCTTGGCCTCCAACCCGGTCATGAGGTGGGCATGGGCCTCCAACTGGCCGGCGGCGTCTAGGTCCATCAGCGACAGGGCCAGGGTCTGGCCATGGTTGTGAGCCAGGACATGGGTGGCCACATCCGCGGTCATGGACCGGAGCAGGCGATCGCGCTGGGGTCGGGTCAGGGTGCCGGTGCGCTCAAGGCCGCCGGTGGCGATCTTGATATTGACCTCGTGGTCGGAGGAATCGACCCCGGCTGAATTGTCGATGGCGTCGGTGTTGAGCTTGCCGCCCCTCAGGGCAAAGGCGATGCGGCCGGCCTGGGTCAGGCCCAGATTGGCACCTTCGCCCACCACCTTGACCCGCAGATCCTCGCCATTGACCCTCAGGGCGTCATTGGTCTTGTCGCCCACCTCCAGGTGACCCTCGGAGCGTGCCTTCACATAGGTGCCAATGCCCCCCAGATAGAGCAGCTCGGCCGGGGCCTTGAGGATCGCCGACAGCAGGTCGGCTGGCGGCAGGCTCTCGCTGGTGACCCCCAGCATGGCCCGCACCTCGGGCGTCAGGGGAATGGACTTCAGGTTGCGGGCAAACACCCCGCCGCCGGTGGAGATCAGGGCCTTGTCATAGTCCTCCCAGGAGGATCTGGGCAGGGCGAACATCCGCTCCCGCTCGCCATAGCTGATGGCGGGGTCGGGGTCGGGGTCAAAAAAGATGTGGCGGTGATCAAAGGCGGCCAGCAGCCGGCTCTGGCGCGACAACAGCATACCATTGCCGAACACATCGCCCGACATGTCGCCCACCCCCACCACGGTGAAGGGCTCGTTCTGGATATCCTTGCCCAGCTCGCGGAAGTGGCGCTTGACCGCCTCCCAGGCCCCACGCGCAGTGATGCCCATCACCTTGTGGTCGTAGCCCACCGACCCCCCCGAGGCGAAGGCGTCCCCCAGCCAAAAGCCATAGGACTCAGCAATGCCATTGGCGATGTCGGAGAAGGTGGCGGTCCCCTTGTCGGCCGCCACCACCAGATAGGGATCGTCGTCGTCGTGGACCACAACGTTCTCGGGCGCGACCACCTTACCCTCAGGCGTCAGGTTGTCGGTGATGTCCAGCAGACCCTGCAGGAAGGTGGTGTAGGCCCGCACCCCCTCTGCCCGCACCGCCTCAGCCGTTCCGCTCTTGGGAAGTTGCTTGGGATAGAACCCGCCCTTGGAGCCCACCGGAACGATGACCGCGTTCTTGGTGTTCTGCGCCTTGGCCAGGGCCAGGACCTCGGTTCGGAAATCGTCGCGCCGGTCGCTCCAGCGCAGACCCCCGCGCGCCACCGGGCCAAATCTCAGATGAACCCCCTCCACATGGGTCGCCCAGACAAAGATCTCGCGATGGGGCTTGGGCAGGGGCAGGTCGGCCAACTCGCCCGACGCCACCTTGAAGCTGATATAGGGCTTGGCCTGCCCGTCTGGTGCCGGCTGATAATAGTTGGTCCGGGTGATCGCCCCCACCAGCAGGGCCAGCCGGCGCAGCACCCGGTCGTCGTCGAGGCTTTCCACCAGTTGCAGGGCCTCGACGATTTCGGCCATCACCGCATCGGCCTGGGCGCGGCGGGTGGCCAGGTCGGCATTGATGGCCGGATGGAACTTGGTTCGGAACAGGTCCAGGATCAGGCGCGCGACCCCGGGATGATTGGAGAGCGCCGCCTCCTGCACCCTCTGGCTTGGGTCCAGACCCGACTGCTGGCGATAGCGCGCCAGA
>JANPAO010000562.1:0-6704 GCA_031429955.1 Phenylobacterium sp.
CCCCGGACGCCTCGACCTGATCGGTGCGCCCGAGGGATTCGATGCCCTGGTCATGGCCGACATCGTCCGTGCCCGCGGCGGCCTGTCGGTGTTCGTGGCGCGGGATGGGTCGCGGCTTTCCGCATTCATTGACGCGTTCAAATTCTTCGCCCAAGGCCTTGATATAATACAGTTCCCGGCCTGGGACTGTCTGCCCTACGACCGGACTGGACCCTCTCCGGGTGTGGCGGCCCAGCGGATGACCACCCTGGCGCGGTTGGCCCAGGGTCTGGACACCAAGAAGCCCTCCCTCCTGGTCACCACGGCAGCCGCCCTGCTTCAAAGGGTGCCACCGAAGACCGTGGTGGAGGCGGCCGCCTATTCGGCGCGCACCGGCAATGTCGTCGAGATCGCCGATCTTGAGCGCTATTTCGCGGTCAACGGCTATGCCCGGGCCTCAACCGTGTCTGAACGCGGCGAGTTTGCCATTCGTGGCGGGGTGATCGACGTCTTTCCCCCCAATGCCGAAGAACCTGCTCGCCTGGACCTGTTTGGCGACACCTTGGAGTCAATTCGCGGCTTTGATCCCGAAACCCAACGCTCCACCCGCCAACTCAAGGAGATCAGTCTCCATCCGGTGAGCGAGGCCCTGCTGGACGCAGGGGCCATATCCCGGTTCCGCCGTGGCTATGTTGAGGCCTTTGGTGCCCCCGGCGGCGACCCCCTCTATGAAACCGTCAGTGGTGGTGGCCGGCGGGCGGGCATGGAGCACTGGCTGCCCCTGTTTTACCCGGACATGGCGACCCTGTTTGACTATCTGCCCGACAACGCCCTGATCGGTATCGACCACCTGGCGACCCAGGCGCGCGACGAGCGGCTGGCGATGATCGCCGATGCCTATGAGGCCCGGGCTCAAGCCGACCGCAAGGTCCACTACCACCCCCTGGAACCGGACAAGCTCTATCAAACGGCCCAGGAGTGGCGCAGCCAGATGGCCGTGCGGGCCACCCGCCAGTTCTCCGCCTTTCAGGAGGCCGAGGGCGAGATTGTCGTCGACATGGGCGCCCGGCTGGGTCGCGCCTTTGTCGCCGAGCGCCAGCAGGATTCTGTCAATCTGTTCGAGGCCACCGCCGCCCATGCTCGTCGCCTCACTGAGGCCGGCAAGCGGGTGCTGTTTGCCTCCTGGTCTGAGGGGTCCTCGGAGCGCCTGGGGGTCATGCTGGCCGACCACGGCCTGACCGAGGTCACCCACGCCCCCTATTGGGATGCCGCTAAGGCCGCCAACCCCAAGATCCCGCAACGGGTTGTGTTGCCGCTGGAATCCGGGTTCGAGACCGACACCCTGGCGGTGATTTCCGAGACTGACATCCTGGGCGATCGCCTGGCCCGTCCGCGCCGCAAGCGCCGGGCGTCCAACTTCCTGGCCGAGGCCTCTTCTCTCAGCCCTGGCGATCTGGTGGTCCATATCGACCACGGCATCGGCCGCTACGAGGGGCTGAAAACCCTGGACGTGCAGGGGGCCCCCCACGACTGCCTGGAACTTCAGTATGGGGCCGAGGCCAAGCTCTACCTGCCGGTGGAGAACATCGACCTCCTCACCCGCTATGGCTCCGAGGGCGACGGGGTTCAGTTGGACCGCCTGGGCGGTGCCGCCTGGCAGGCCCGCAAGGCCAAGGCCAAGGAACGCCTGCGCGACATGGCGATCGGCCTGATCCGCATCGCTGCCGAACGCGCCACCAAGATCACCGATCCGCTCGAACCGCCGCACGGCGTGTTCGACGAGTTCTGCGCCCGCTTCCCCTATGAGGAAACTGACGATCAGCTCTCGGCTATCGGCGACATCCTGGAGGATCTGGGTGCCGGTAAGCCTATGGATCGGCTGATCTGCGGCGATGTTGGCTTTGGCAAGACCGAGGTTGCGCTGCGCGCGGCCTTCGTGGTGGCCATGTGCGGCCAGCAGGTGGCCATCGTCGCCCCTACCACCCTGCTGGCCCGCCAGCACTACAAGACCTTCACCGAACGCTTCCAGGGCTGGCCCATCAAGGTGACCCGCCTGTCGCGCCTGGTGCCCACAAAGGAGGCCAATGAGACCCGCGAAGCCCTGAAGAACGGCGAGGTGGAGATCATCGTCGGCACCCATGCGGTGCTGTCCAAGCAGGTGGGTTTCAAGAACCTCGGCCTGGTGATCGTCGACGAGGAGCAGCACTTCGGGGTCAAGCACAAGGAGAAGCTCAAGGAGCTTCGCGCCGATGTGCATATGCTGACCCTGACCGCCACACCAATCCCGCGCACCCTGCAGATGTCGCTGTCGGGGATCCGGGAGATGTCGATCATCGCCACCCCGCCGGTGGATCGCCTGGCGGTGCGCACCTATGTCACCCCCTTCGACCCCATCGTCATCCGCGAGGCCCTGCTGCGGGAGAAGTATCGTGGCGGCCAGGCCTACTACGTGGTGCCCCGCATCTCCGACCTGACCGAGATCGAGCGGTTCCTGCGCGAACAGGTGCCGGAGGTCCGCTATGTGGTGGGTCACGGCCAGATGGCCCCGACCCAGTTGGAAGACGTCATGAGCGCCTTCTATGACGGCCAGTATGACGTGCTGCTCTCCACCACCATCGTTGAGAGCGGTCTGGACATTCCTACCGCCAACACCCTGATCATCCACCGCGCCGACATGTTTGGCCTGGCCCAGCTCTATCAGCTCCGGGGTCGGGTGGGCCGGGCCAAGGCGCGGGCCTTTGCCTATATGACCACGCCAGCGGAGAAGCAGATCACCATCTCGGCCGAGCGCCGGTTGAAGGTGCTGCAGTCCCTCGACAGCCTTGGGGCCGGGTTCCAACTGGCCAGTCACGACCTGGACCAGCGCGGCGGCGGCAACCTGCTGGGGGAGGAACAGTCAGGGCACATCCGCGAGATCGGGGTCGAGCTATACCAGCAGATGCTGGAGGACGCCGTCAACGACCTGAAGGAATTGGCCGGCAAGGGCGACAAGACCGCCGACCGCGGCTGGTCGCCCCAGATCAATACGGGGGCGGCGGTCCTGATCCCGGAGGACTATGTCCCCGACCTGCACGTGCGCCTGTCGCTTTATCGCCGCCTGTCGGATGCCGAGAAGTCCGGCGACCGCGAGGCCCTGGCCGCCGAGATGATCGACCGCTTCGGGCCCCTGCCGCCCGAGGCCGGCCAACTGCTGAAGGTGGTGGCCATCAAGGGCCTGTGCCGTGAGGCCAATGTCGCCAAGATCGATGTCGGTCCCAAGGGTGCCGTGGTCACCTTCCGGGGCGATGACTTCCCCAATCCCATGGGCCTGATGGGCTTCATCCAGAAAAACCAGATCGCCTGGCGGATCCGTCCCGACCACAAGGTGGTGGTCAAGGGCGAATGGGAAACCCCCAACCAGCGCCTCGCGGCGGCTGAGCGGGTGCTGAGTGAGCTGGCAAAGTTGGCCGGGGCTGCGGTCGCGGCCTAGGTCTCATGACGCCGCTTACCCCGCCTTGGCCACCGCGCGAGCGGCTGCGTCTTCCAGGGCCTTGGCGACGCCGGTGGCGAGGTTGACCTCGGCCACGCCGATATCGAACTCCACCACGAAGGGCGTCTTGCCTTCGCCGGCCTCAAAGGCCGTGCAACCGATCACCGCGGCGATCCGCTCCCCGGCTGCGCGGGCCGAGGCCTGGGGGGTCGCGGGCAGGGCCAGGGCGAAGACCTCGGGACCCAGGCGCGCGGCGGTATCCTCCACCCGTACCAGCCGCCCGATCATCGAGCCGATCTGGGGTATGGCGCGATCCAGCCATCCGCCCGCGCGCGCCTGGCCGATCTCCTGGCGGTCAGAAACCTTCAACACGCAGACCGATAGCGGCCGGTTGCGCAGCCGCGAGGCCTGGGCCAGCCGACCCAGGTGGGTGGCAAACAGGTCCCGCGTAAACAGGCCCGTCGCCGGGTCCATCAGGCCTGAGGCGCGCGCCTTCTCCAGGGCCTTGCGGATCGTGGTCTGCCGCCGGTAGCTGCGGGCCAGTTCGATCACCCGCTTGGCGGTCTCGGTCTCCGGCGTCTCCGGAGAGGCCACATCGGAGATGCCCCGATGATAGGCCTCTGACATGGTCACATAGCTTTCCTGCTTCATGTAGAGCAGGGCAGGCGTGTGATAGAGGCGGGTGTTGCGGCGCATGCCCGCGGCGATGGACAGTGCCTCCTGGCTGTTGTCTCCGGCCCACAGGACCACGGCGTCAAAGGGCCGCTCGTGCAGATAGTCAAAGGCGGTATAGGCGGTGAACGCCCCCACCACCTCGGCACCGGAGCCGGTGAGCGCATTGGACAGGGCCAGGAACTGCGGTGCCGGTTCCCCGATAGCCAGGACGCGAAAGGGGCTGGGATCGGCATCGGGGGCTTCCAGGCGGCGACCGCGCTCGCTGAAGGTCTCCATCCTCAGCTCGAATTCTTCCTCGGCGATGGCCATCCGGACCAGGGTTTCCAGCCGCAGAACCACCTGGGCCGGGTGTACTGGGGCCGTCAGGGTGAGGTCGAAATTCAGTCCGTCCAGTTCAGGTCCCGGGGCACCGATGGCGATCACCGGCAGCCGTCGCGGGGCGCAGGCTGCCTTCAGCCGCTTGGCAAGCGTCAGAGCCTCATGTCCGCCACTGGCCAGGTCGACGATGGCCTCTTCCACCTGCAGGTCACCCAGGGCTGCGATGGCCGCATAGGGGCCCCGCGCAGTCACGGTGCGCCAGCCGAGCCGATCCAGGCCCTCTGCGAGCGGTCCCGCCAGGGCGTCATCGCGCGCGACGATCAGAACTCGCGCATGGACGCCCAATGTCATCTAAAGAACCTCTGCAACTCACGACCCGGCGTCCCGGCATTGAGAGTCGGGAATCGCCTGCACCTCAGAATATACAGTGGCGCACGGGCGCGACAGGCACGCTGAGAACAGGACTGGGAACAATAACATGGATCTCAAGGGTCAGACGGCCATCATTACCGGAGCATCGGGGGGGCTGGGCGCGCACTTTGCCCGGGTCTTGGCTGCGGCAGGCGCGTCCGTCGCCCTGACCGCACGCCGGCTCGACATGGTGGAGGCTCTGGCCGGAGAGATCGCCGGGGCCGGGGGGCGGGCCATGGCCCTGCGCCTGGATGTGGCGGACGCCGCCAGCATTGCCCCGGCTTTTGCGGAAATCGAGGCCGCCATGGGACCGGTCTCGATCCTGATCAACAATGCCGGTGTGGGCGGGGAGGGGTTGGCTCTGGACCTGTCCATCGCCGACTGGGATCAGACCTTCAACGTCAATGTGCGCGGCGTGTTCTTCGCCGCCCAGGCCGCGGCCCGGCTGATGTTGGCCAATGGCACGGCGGAGGCGGCCAAGGCCCGGATCGTCAACATCGCCTCCATCGCCAGCCACACGGTGCTGCCCGGCCTTTCGGCCTATAATGCCTCCAAGGCCTCGGTGGCCATGCTGACCCGCAGTCTGGCCCGCGAGTGGTCGCGGCGCGGCATCGCGGTCAATGCCATTGCGCCGGGCTATATCGAGACCGACATCAACGCCGCCTGGTGGGGCACCGAGGGCGGCCAGCGGCAACTCAAGGGCTTCCCGCGCCGCCGCCTGATGGAGGCCACCGACCTGGACGCCACCCTGCTGATGCTCTGCGGCCCCGCCGCCCGCGCCATAGCCGGAACCCTGATCACCATCGACGACGGTCAGTCCCTGCCGGGTGGCGGCTGAGGACACATTTGGCTCACCCCGCGTCATCGACGCTAAGCTGCTGAAAATTCGGATGGGAGTTTAGGACTATGGGTCAGGGACCGCTAAGCGGACTGAAGGTCATCGAGTTTGCCGGGATCGGGCCTGGCCCCTTCTGCGGCATGCTGCTGTCGGACCTGGGGGCCGATGTGGTGCGGATTGACCGCAAGGGGCAGGGGGCCGGATCGCCGGCCAATATCACCGCCCGGGGGCGCCGCTCCGTGGGCCTGGACCTCAAGAGCCCGCAGGCTATCGAGACCTGCCTGAAGCTGCTGGAGAGCGCCGATGCGGTGTTCGAAGGCTTCCGGCCCGGAGTCATGGAGCGGCTGGGCCTGGGGCCGGATGTGGCGCTCAAGCGCAATCCCAAGCTGGTCTATGGCCGCATGACCGGTTGGGGCCAGACCGGGCCCTTTGCCCAGGCCGCCGGCCACGATATGAACTACATCGCCATCACCGGGGCCCTGGACGCCATTGGCACCAAGGAAAAGCCGATCCCGCCCCTGAACCTGGTGGGCGATTTCGGCGGCGGGGCGCTCTATCTGGCCTTTGGCCTGATGGCTGGGGTGATCAGCGCCCGCGAAACCGGCAAGGGCCAGGTCATCGACTGTGCCATGAGTGACGGGGCCGCCTCGCTGATGGCCATGTTCTATGGCTTCAAGGCCAGCGGGATGTGGAAGAACGAGCGCCGCTCCAACCTGCTGGACGGCGGGGCCCATTTCTACGACACCTACCAGTGCGCCGACGGTAAATGGGTCTCCATTGGCTCCATCGAGCCGCAGTTCTACGCCCTGTTGCTGGAAAAGACCGGCATCACTGACCCGGCCTTCTCCGCCCAGATGAACCGAGGCGAATGGGACAGTCTGCGCAACAAGCTCGCCCAGGTGTTCGCCACCAAGACCCAGGCCCAGCCGCTCCATGACTCCGGGCCGGAAGCCTTCGAACACCGCATCGGCGCTCTCCAGCAGCTTCAGGCAGGTCTCGATAGCCTGCGGGCTC
>JANPAO010000563.1:0-3180 GCA_031429955.1 Phenylobacterium sp.
TCACCTGATCGGTGACGATGTCATGGCCGTTGGACATATGGCTGACCAGGCCGGCGGCGGTCTTCTCCAGGCTCTGGTGGTCGCAGCCCAGAACCACCTTGATGCCGCGGGATTTCAGTTCCTCGGCCAGGTGGGTGCGGACGTCATCATCAAAGCCCCGCAGGATATTGGCTCCGCGGTAGACCAAGGTGGTGTCGACCCCCAGCCCGGCAAAGATGCCGGCAAACTCCACGGCGATGTAGCCGCCGCCCACCACCAGGATTGAACGTGGCAGGGCCGGCAGGTGAAAGGCCTCCTCAGAGGTGATGGCGTGCTCGGCCCCGGGCAGGTCGATGGGTCGCCAGGGCCGCCCGCCGGTGGCCACCAGGATCTTGTCAGCGGTCACCCGGCCCTTGCCGACCACCTCAAGGGTGTGGGGGTCGGCAAGGGTGGCCCGGCCGTGGACAATCTCGGCCCCGGAATTGTTGAGATTGGTGACATAGATCCCCGACAACCGGGCGATCTCCCGGTCTTTGGCCTCCAGGAACCGACTCCAGTCGAAGGTCGCCTGGCTGGGGGACCAGCCATAGCCCTCGGCCACCTTAGCGTAGCTGGCGAACTCCGAGGCATAGACCATGAACTTCTTCGGCACGCAGCCCCGGATGACGCAGGTCCCACCGACCCGGTGCTCCTCGGCCACCAGCACCCGGGCCCCTGACATGGCCGCCAGCCGCGCGGCCCTCACGCCCCCAGAGCCGGCCCCGATGACGAAGAGATCATAGTCGAAGGTCGCCAATTCAAACTCCTTTTGTGCGCTTGGACGGCCTGCGGCATATCCGCCCGATCAACAAGATGCCCACCCCACGCCTAGGGCTCTAGCGTGAAGACCCCGCCAGCCGTCCCGATGAGGGCCATGTCTGCAAGGTCAAGGAACAGACCATGGTCCACGACCCCCGTCACACTCTTCAAGGCGGCGGCCAGCATGGCCGGCTCCTCAATCTGTCCACAGGCGGCATCATAGATCACATTGCCGCTGTCAGTGAGCACCGGGGCTCCGTCCCGCATCCTCAGGCGCGGGGCCACCCCCATGTCGCACTCGCCAAAGGCATCGCAGATCCGCAGCATGGTGATCTGGTGCCCGAAGGCCACCACCTCAATGGGCAGCGGGAACTTGCCCAAGACCAGAACCCGCTTGGCGGAATCGGCGATCACGACGCAGCGGCGCGACGCCTCCCAGACCAGCTTCTCCCGCAGCAGGGCGGCCCCACCACCCTTGATCAGCGACAGGGCCGGACCGATCTCGTCGGCACCGTCGACGGTCAGGTCGATGGCCTTGGCCTCTCCCAGGTCCTTCAGGGCCATTCCCAGGCTGGTGGCCAGTTCGGCGGTGGCCTGCGAGGTGGCCACGCCAACGATGTCCAGATTGCGGGCCGCCAGGGCGCGCACGAACCAGGCCGCCGTCGAGCCTGTCCCCAGGCCCACGGTCATGCCGGCCTCGACGAGGTCCGCAGCGGCCTGCCCGGCGGCGCGCTTCTGATCATCGGGATTTGCGCTCATGGGTCCTGACATAGGCCAAGCCCGCCTCGCCTGCGACGCTATTTCTTCGCCCGCGCCGCGATCTTCAGGGCGCGGAACCTGGCCGCCCAGCCGGCCTTGATCTGTTGCGGGGGCCGGGCGAGGGCCAGGGCATCGGCAGGAACATCGGCGGTGACCACCGAGCCCGAGCCGGTCATGGCACCCGCCCCCACCCGCACCGGCGCCACCAGGGCGGTGTTGGAGCCGATGAAGGCATTCTCGCCGATATGGGTGTCGTACTTATCAAAGCCATCATAGTTGCAGAAGATCGTGCCTGCCCCGATGTTGGCGCCGGCCCCCACGCTGCCATCCCCCAGATAGGACAGGTGGTTGGCCTTGGCACCGGCACCGACCTTGACCTTCTTGACCTCGACGAAGTTGCCGATGTGGGCGCCCGGCCCGATGTCAGCGCCCGGACGCAGCCGGGCATAGGGGCCCACCAAAGCTTCTGCCCGCACCACAGATCCCTCCAGATGGCTGAAGGCACGGATTACGGCGCCGGTCTCCACGGTGACGCCCGGGGCAAAGACGACGAACTGTTCCACCTGAACGCCCGGTTGAAGCTGGGTGTCCCAACTGAGATGCACCGTCTCCGGTGCCAGCATCGCCACCCCCTCTGCCAGGAAGTGAGCCCGGGCCCGCGCCTGGAAGATGGCCTCGGCCTGGGCCAGCTGGGCCGGGGTGTCGGCCCCCATCACCGCGTTCTCCGGGGCAAAGGCCACCCGGACCATCTTCTCATCGGCGGTGGCCAGGCCGACGATGTCGGTGATGTAGAACTCCTGCTTGGCGTTGTTGTCGTCCACCCGGTCCAGCCACCCGAACAGGGCGGCGCGATCGGCGCAGTACATGCCGGCATTGCAGGCCTTGACCGCCATCTCCTCCGGCGTCGCCTCCTTGGCCTCCACCACCCGGATCACATGACCATCGGCCCCCAGGATCAGACGGCCATAGAGCAGTCCATCCACCGGCTTGAACCCCAGCATGGCCAGGTCAGCCCCGGCTGAGCGAAGCGCAAACAGGGGGTCGAGATCAGCCGCCTGCAGCAGCGGGCAGTCGCCATTGGTCACCACCACATCGCCGTGGAAATCGGCCAGGGCCTGCCGGGCGGCCAGCACCGCATGGGCGGTTCCCCGAGGCGGGTCCTGCACCGCCACCGCCGCCGCCCCCAGGCGGCGGATCACCAGGTCCCGCACGCCGGGACTGTGATCGCCCACCACCACCACGATCTTCGCGCAGCCAGAGGCCTCGACGGTGTCGATCACCCGGTCCAGCAGGGTGCGCCCGCCCACCTTGTGCAGCAACTTGGGAATGGGCGACTTCATCCGCGTGCCTTGGCCGGCGGCGAGGATAACGGCGGCGCGTGCGGTCATGGGGCGAGGTCCTGGAATCGGCGAAGACATTGCAATCTCGCGGCGTTTAGAGCCCTTTCCCTTTAGACGGAAATATCTAAAGGGACGAAAAGGGCTCCAATTCAAAAAGTTAGAGCATGTTTCGATCCGATAACCGGTTCCCACTTATCGGAACATGCTCTAGCCGAAACGGCGAGCGCTTTCGATGGAGCCCACTGCCGTGCCTGATCTTTCGCCCCTTACCGGGGCCACCATCGCCTTTGATCTGGACGGCACC
>JANPAO010000564.1:0-10526 GCA_031429955.1 Phenylobacterium sp.
CCATGAAACCCATCCTCCTGCTGTGCGCCCTGGCCCTGCTGCCGGCCTCGGCCCAGGCCCAGACGCCGCCGTCCAGGCCCGCCGCATCCCTGGCCATGGAAACCCTGGACCTGGTCAAGGCCCGTCGCGGCGTGATGTTTGGCGGGTCCTCGGCGGGTGGGCTGACCCTGGTGGCCCGCGAGAGCACCCTGCGCACCAGCCTGTTCACCCAGGACCGCTCCCGCCTGACCCGCACCTTCCGCTTTCTCGGCGTCGCCGACGCCCCGATCCTCAACGGGGCCTGCATCCTGCGGACCGAAGGGCGCAGTCTGCTGGGCTTTCAGTGGAACCAGAAGACCACCCAGCTCTATGCCTGCGCCGTGGAAGACCAGCCCCAGGGCCAGTTTGCCCTGGAGGTGGCGGTCCCGGCCTTCAAGGAAGGCGGCTTCAGCCTCGGCAGCCTGTCGGTCAGCACCCAGGAAGATGTCCCGGCCGCCCAGCAGCAGGCGGAGCTGAAGGCCACCCTGGTCTATCGCGGCACCACCTACCAGGCGCTCCCCACCGGCTTTGAGGCCCAGCGCGGAGGCGGCTTTGCCGTCATGGGCAGTGGCCAGCGCCGGATCGTCCAGGGCTATCGCATCACCCGCCAGGGCACCGAGCTCGGCCGCCTCACCTTCAACCTGCGCGACCCCGCCGCCGGCACCCTCACCGCCCCGGCCGCCGGCACCGCGGACCGCGAAGCCGTCATCTTCCTGGCCCTGCAACTCCACGCCATGCCCGACCTGTTCTCCCCCAATGTGCGCGAGGAGATCGCGGCGAGGTAGGGGCGGGGGCGAAGGGGGCGGTCTATTTCATACAGTGTCACGGTAACTGCAGGTGGTCTCAATAAGTGCACCGTCACCGTATTGTGGACGGCGTCGAGGGATACGTGAAATCACGATGAGGTTGTGAAACAGAAAGGGCACCCGCTAGGATGCCCTTTCAAATTGGGAAGTCGAGGATTCGTCCGCCTTGCGGCAACTGCCAAT
Source organism: Phenylobacterium sp. (assembly GCA_031429955.1). Taxonomy (GTDB): domain Bacteria; phylum Pseudomonadota; class Alphaproteobacteria; order Caulobacterales; family Caulobacteraceae; genus Phenylobacterium. Next base: position 1,008 of record JANPAO010000564.1, read on the forward strand.
CGGATCTCGACTTTTCGAGTGTAAATCTAGTGGCTAGGGGCCGAAAAGTCAAATGCCAATGGAGCCAGGCGATATCGCCGCCGTCATTCGCTTGCTATCGCCTGAGAGGCTCAGAGCCCTAACGATGCTTACCGGATCGGAGGCTGCCGCCATTGAATTGCATCAGGAGACCTTGCGACTTGGCTCATCACTGATGCACGTCACCGCAACGGTCGAGATCGCCTTGCGAAACTCCGTCTGCGAAAACCTAAGCCACCATTTTGGGGTGCCTAATTGGCTGACACAGACGCCAGTTCTGTTCCAATGGCGCGAGCCGGAACGGAAGAAGATTGAACAGGCGCTGGATAGCGCGCGCCGGGCCAAATACTCGAAGATGTCGCAAGCCGACAAGGCCACCCTGGATGTGTTGGCATACCCGAATGGAAGGCCACCAAACACATCTCACCTGAAGCGCTCGAAAGATAGAAGGAAGCGCATCGACGTTTCAGAGGGAAAGGTGATTGCTGAACTGACGCTATACTTCTGGAAGCGTCTCTATGGCCCCGAATATGAACAGAATCTTTGGCGCACGACGCTGAAGAGAACCTTCCCCTACAAAAGACTCACCCGCGCCGAGATCGCCGTTCACCTGGAACAAATCTATCAATCTCGCAATCGGCTCGCCCATCATGAGCCCGTGCTCCACAAGCGGTTCCACGACACGATTGCGGCCATCGAGTTTGTGGTCCAGCGCCTTGAGGCAACCTCACCTAATAGCGATATGCCGTTATCCAAGCTACTGGATCAGGACTTCGCCGACGTCAAAGCCAAGGCGGCAGCGTTGCACTGTCGCCTTGACGCATATCGCTCGACATAGATTCAATCGCCAAGTCGGCGGGGCTGAGATTTCAAAGATCAAGATAGATGGCGAAGATGGCTAGCAAGACTGAAAGCAGCAGCCTGGGCACGGCCCACAAGGCAGCCACTCGCCTGCACCGCGCTGGCGTCACGAACAAGACGAACATGCGCGAGTTCGACGAACTGTGCCGGACGCCGATCCAGCCCGACCTGGCCCAACGCAAAGTCTTCCGCCGAGCAAAATGAATGAGCGAAGAAGGGAAGCTGGGCGATCTTCGAGCGGCCATCCGAGCGGCAGCCATCGATGCCAATATCATCGAACTGAGGATTGACCTTGCCCGGTTCACGGCTGAGACATTTCTGAGCGTGGGAACGACGCTTCATGCGTTCGGCCATCTTCTCGGCCCAGATAGAAAGAGCGGAGCCTCCCCGTTTGGCCACGGCGACGACCGCGCAGTGGCTGTCTCGGTCCTATTGAGGGTCGGAAGTCAGTTGGTGTCGGGCAGTGCGGATTTGATCACGAGCAACCGCTCCTATGCTGGTTCCGCCCTGGTCCGCCAGCTGGTCGAGGTCGAATATCTCGCTTGGGCATTCGAGGCGAACGATGACGAGTCAGCTCGATGGCTGAGAAGCACCCGCGAGGAGAGGATGTCCTTCTTTACGCCGGCGAAGTTGCGAAAGGCTGCAGAGGGACACTTTCGCAGCGTGGATTATAGCCATCATTGCGAACTCGGCGGCCACCCCACTCCCAGTTCCTGGCAGCTACTTGTCGATGACCCAGCGATGGCGCAGCTGATGCTGTCTGACTGCCTTGGCCATGCGGGCCGGATATGGGACCATGTCGTTGGGTGGGCCGAAGGCTACTGGCTGGCCGACATTGTCGCTTCCAAGTCCGATGAAATGCTTGCCCGATACACAGCCTGGAAGCGGGCCGATCCCCTAACCGCATTGCCACCGCCACCGGCGTATGCGGTCTAACGGACCCGAACTACGTTAACAGTTACAACAAACCGTACTCTCAGCCCCCCCTCACCCCCGCCCCACAAACGGCATCTTCGTCGCCATCACCGTCATGAACTGGACATTGGCGCTGAGGGGCAGGGTGGCCATCAGGGCCACGGCCTGGGCCACGGCCTGCACGTCCATGGTGGGTTCCGGGGCCAGGGTGCCGTCGGCCTGGGGGACGCCCTTGGCCATGACGGCGGTCATTTCGGTGGCGGCGTTGCCGATGTCGATCTGGCCGCAGGCGATGTCGTGGGCCCGGCCGTCCAGGGCGGTGGCCTTGGTGAGGCCGGTGATGGCGTGCTTGGTGGCGGTATAGGGGGCCGAGCGGGGCCTGGGGCTGTGGGCCGAGATCGAGCCGTTGTTGATGATCCGCCCGCCCTTCGGGGTCTGGGCCTTCATCAGGCGGATGGCACCCTGGGTACAGAGGAAGGCGCCGGTGAGGTTGGTGTCCACCACGCGGTGCCATTGGGCCAGGCTGAGCTCTTCCAACGGCACCGGTGGGGCGCCGGTGCCGGCATTGTTGAACAACAGGTCCAGGCGGCCAAACCTTTGCTGCACTTGCGAAAACAGCGCCAGGACGCTGGCCTCGTCGGCGATATCCGTCACGATGGTCGTACACTTGTGCGCCAACGTCAGCCCGGCGGTTTCCTCCAGCGGTTGGAGACGGCGGCCGGCCAGGACGACGTGAAACCCTTTGTCTATAAGGGCTAGGGCACTGGCCCGGCCGATGCCCGACCCGGCTCCCGTGACGATGGCGATCTTGTCGTGTGGGGTCATCAGGGCAAAACGCCCGAGTCTTCCATCCACCGCAACCACCGAATCCGCTATCAGGCGGGGATGATCGAACATCGCGGGCGTGTGCTCATCATTGCCGGGTCCGACTCCGGGGGCGGGGCGGGGATCCAGGCCGACCTCAAGACCGTCTTGGCGCTCGGGGGCTATGGCGCCACGGCCATCACCGCCATCACGGTGCAGAACACCCTGGGCGTCAGCGACGTCTTTGGGGTGCCGCCGGCCATTGTGGCGGCCCAGGCCCGGGCGGTGCTCGACGACATCGGGGCCGATGCGCTCAAGACCGGCATGGTGGGGGACGTCGCCATGGTGGAGCAGGTGGCCGAAATCCTTGAGGGCGTCGGGGTTCCGGTGGTGGTCGACCCGGTGATGACCGCCAAGGGCGGGGCGAGCCTGTTGGCCTCCGGCGCGGTGGCGGCGGTGGCCCGGCTGCTGCTGCCCAGGGCCACCCTGCTGACCCCCAATGCCCCGGAGGCCGCCATCCTGACGGGGCTGGAGGTGGCGGGTCTGGATGACCTGCGCCGGGCCGGGGCGCGCTTGCTGACCCTGGGGGCGGGGGCGGTTCTGATGAAGGGCGGGCACCTGCCGGGGCCACGGGTGACCGACCTGTTGATCACCCCCGATGGCGAGACGGCCCTGGAGTCGGAGCGCATCGAGACCCGCCACACCCACGGCACCGGCTGCACCCTGGCCTCCGGCGTGGCGGTGGGTCTGGCCCAGGGGCTGAGCCTCACCCAGGCGGTGACCCGGGCCTGGTCCTATGTCCATCAGGCCATCCTGCAGGCACCTGGTTTCGGCGCCGGCCACGGCCCCCTCGACCACGGCTGGCCCTTGCGGGGCAAGGCATGAGGCACCGCGACGAGTTGGAGACCATCCTGCGGGCCGCCCCCAGCCTGATGGCGGTCCTGACCACCGCCCAGGCCCTGGCCCTGCCCGACTGGCTGCTGTTTTCCGGGGCCATCTACCAGCGGGTTCTGAACCACCTGACCGGCCGCGACCCCGACCACGGGATCAAGGACTATGACCTGGCCTACTTCGATCCCGACACCTCCTATGAGGCTGAGGACGCTGTGATCGGACGGGTGGCCGGGGCCTTCGAGCCGCCGATCCGCGAGATGGTGGAGGTGCGCAACCAGGCTCGGGTTCACCTGTGGTTTGAGACCAAGTTTGGGGAACCCTACGCGCCGCTGGCCTCCAGCGCCGAGGCCCTGACCCGGTTTGCCAGCCCCCTGAACGCCGTGGGGGCGCGGCTGGAGGCCGATGGCTCCATGACCATCGTCGCCCCCTTCGGCCTGGAGGACCTGTTTGCCATGACCTATCGCCCCAACCCCAATCGCCGGGTCACAGGCTTTGCCCGCACCGCGCAGGCCGCCCAGCAACGCTGGCCCGAACTGACGGTCATCCCTCAGACATAGGCTGACCCCCGCCAACCTGTGACGGGGGTCTTATGCGTCAAGGACTTAGCGGCGATAGTCGCCGTAGCCGTAGCCGTAGTCCCGGTCATTGCGCTCATAGCGCAGCTGGATCCGGATGGAGTCGTAGCGGCGGTCCAGGTCGGCGCGCTCCCAGCGGGTCACGACCCCGTCGGCGCGGTAACGCCAGGCCAGGCGCTCGGTCAGGCGGAGCTGCTCGCGAAGGCGGGCGGCTTCCCGGTGGCTGATCATGTGGCGGCGCTCGGCCCGGTCGATCTTGAACTGCAGGTTGTCGCTGCGGTCGGTACCTCGGTCGCCATAGTCGCCACGATCATCCCAGCGGTCGCCGCGATCATGGCCACCATAGGGCTGGGCGGCGGCGGGGGTGACGGCGGCGGCCAGGGCGGTGGCGGCCGCGATCGAGATCAGAAACGTCTTCATCTTCCATCCTCCATGGATGTTCTGCGGCACCGGATGGCGTCGTCGAGGAAGACAAAAGCATCACCGGCCTGAAGCCGATCTGAGCCTATCGTTGTCTGGCGTTCAGCTTTGGGAAAGGCTCAGGCGGCGGCTGAGGCGGGGCTTGCGCCCTGGGCCGCGTCATTGAGGGCCCGACCGATGGCGTCATAGAGCTTGGCGATCTCGATGGGCTTGGCGACGTGGCCGTCCATGCCGGCGGCCAGGTACTCCTCCACCTGGTGGGACAGGGCATTGGCAGTCAGGGCCACGATGGGGGTGCGCCTGCGACCCTGTTCGCGCTCGGCGGCTCGGATCGCCAGGGCCGAGTCGATGCCGTCCATCACCGGCATCTGGATATCCATCAGGATCAGGTCATAGGCCCCATCCCGCCAGGCCTCGAAGGCGGCCTTGCCGTCGGCCACAATGTCGATCTCCAGACCCAGGGACTCCATCACCGCAGCCAGGACCTGTTGATTGGTTGGGTTATCCTCGGCCGCCAGCAACCGCAGGGCCCCTTCGTCGCCGGTGTCAGCAGGCGCGGCATGGGGGGCTGCCGCAGCCAGGGCTTCGCCCCTCGGCAGGGGCAGGTCCACGGTGAAGGTGGAGCCTTCGCCCTCGCGACTCTCCACCCCAATGCTCCCGCCCATCATCTGGACCAGCTCCCGGCAGATCGCCAGCCCCAGGCCCGTGCCGCCAAACCGCCGGGTCGCGGAGTTGTCGGCCTGGACGAACTTTTCAAACAGGGTGGCCTGCTTTTCCGCCGCGATGCCCAGGCCGGTGTCGCGCACCGTCAGGCGCAGGCCATCTCCATCGGGATTGAGGTCAAAGCAGGCCGTCACCTCTCCAGACGGCGTAAATTTCACACCATTGGACAGCAGGTTGCCGACCACCTGGTTGAGCCGGTCAGCGTCCCCGCGCCAGGCCCCGGCGGCGGCCGGGGTCACGTCCAGGCTAAAGCCCAGGCCCTTCTTGCCGGCCATGATGGCATAGCTCTCCCGGGCCGCGGCCAGGGTCGTCTCCAGGTCGAAGTCATCCACCAGCAGGGTGAGCTTTCCGGCCTCGATCTTGGAAAGATCCAGCACGTCGTTGAGCACCGCCAGCAGCAGGCCGCCCGACTGGCGGATCACCTCCAGGCGCTCGCGCTGCAGGTCGCTCATCTCCCCCATGGACATGACCTCGGCCATGGCCAGGACCCCGTTGAGGGGGGTGCGAATCTCGTGGCTCATATTGGCCAGGAACTGGGACTTCAGGGTATTGGCGGTGTTGGCCGCGTCGCGGGCCTCCACCAAGTCCCTCAGGGTTTGCTGCAGGTCCCTGTCGCGGGCGTCGAGCTTTTCCAGCAGGTTGTTGAAGCTCTCGGTGAGGCTGCGGAACAGGGCGTCCTGGGCCTCCACCTTGATGGGGGCAAACTGGCCATTGGCGGCCACATCACGCATCGCGTCGGACAGCTTCTGGACCGGGGCGATGACCCGGTGGGCCAGGCCGCGCGCCAGGAAGAGGGCCACGCCAATGCCGCCGAAGAAGAGGGCGCCGGTCAGGGCAATGAACTGGGGCAGCATGGCACTCAAGGCCGGGTGCCGCGCGGTCACGATCAGTTCCCCGACCCTCAGGCCCTGGGTCTTGACCGGCGCGCGGATTTCTTCTGTGACTTGGCCAAGCGGCCCGGACCGATGATAGCTGGCGATCACCTGACCCGAGCCGTCCACGAGGCGGGCCTGGGTTATGGAGGGCTCCTGGGTCAGGGCCGACATGATGGCGCGGGCGGAGATAAAGTCCCTGGCGGCCAGCGACGGGGCCGTAGCACTGGCGGTCACCTCTGCCAGGGTGACGTGGCTGATGTGGCTCTGCTCCTTGGCGACCGCCCACTGTTGGAGCATGAAGGTCAAGCACGCGGCCACCAGCACCACCATGGTGGTGATCAGGGCTATACCCGCCACGCGGGCATGAAAGGTCGCGCCTTGGGTGGTTCCCGGTGCGCGCGCGCGTTGGATCATGAGCGTCTGACATCCATCCAGACCTCAGGCCTAACCCAATTCTCCTAACGCTTCGCTTCCAAGCGCCTGATCTTTTGGCCAACCGCGTCTTTACAGGCTCACGCAACCCTCGCGCGCAAAATTCATGGTTAACCAAGTGTGAATCTCATAGACCGCGCTTAACCTCTGGTTTACCCTTTCCAGGTTGCGTTCATTCACCTGTTAGAGGGTTCTCCCAATGGAAAAGGCCTTTGTTGCCCAGCGCGTGGCGACCAAGTTGTTCACGACGGAAGCGGCGGTTGATGCCGCCATGATCGAGGCCACCGAACTGATGGCGGATCTGCTGAAAGCCCGGTCTGACGTCGGCACCTCGCTGGTGTTTGCCGACGACGTGCAGATCAAGATGGTTCAGGCCATCAAGGCCCTGGGTGAAGCCCGCACCGCCATGGTCGGCGTGCACAGCGAACTGGCCGAAGCCCAACTCCGCCTCGGCATCCGCACCACCCTTGGTGGCGCAGAAAACAAGCCGCCGCTCTTCATGCGCAAGACCGCCAAGACCACCATGCGCGAGGTCGGCTGAGCCGACCTGGTTGCAATAGTTTAACTGGTTGTGCGCCCCGAATGTCTGTTAGGGGCGCACGTCATTCCAACCACACTTCCTGCTCAGGTCCTTTGGGTCGCAATTCTCGCGGTCTGCGCATTTGGCTTGCTTAAGGGCGGAGCTGCCGAACGTGTCGGTGCGGGCATGACACTCCTGATTTCCGTCGCCTTCGTTGTCGTCAACGAGATCCTCCCCGAAGGGTCTCGGGCAGTACCTCATCTTGTTCTCGATGGCGTATTGGCTTTGAGCTTCCTGGTGCTGGCAGTTAGATATGCCAGCTTGTGGATCGGCTCGGCGATGCTTCTGCAAGGTGTGCAGTTCAGCCTTCACGCATATTTTCTGGTTACAAAGATAGCGCCTGGGCTCACCTACGCCATCATCAACAACCTAGTGACATGGGGTACTCTGGCGGCCATCCTAATTGGAACCCTGGTTTTCTTGCGGGCCGGACGTAGAGCTGCGGCGAGGCCGACGCCTTAGGACTATCGGATCGAGGGGCGCGTTCCCTAGAAGTGGCCCTTGGTCTGCGACGCCCTCCCACCTCGCTCAACCCTCCTCTCAGAAAATTACACTTGCCCTGGCGGCCAAACCGGCGTTTTTGCGCCGCGGGCCACGCCCCCCCAACGGGGCGCTGCTCATCTGTAAGGATGGGAGACATCGCTATGAATACCCTCGCCAAGCCGGCCATGCGTCCGGCTCGCCCCGAATTCTCTTCCGGCCCCTGCGCCAAGCGCCCCGGATGGACTCCGCAAAATCTGCAAAATGCTGTGCTGGGGCGTTCGCATCGCTCCAAGCCGGGCAAGGCGCGCCTCAAGGACGCCATCGACCGCACCCGTGATGTGCTGCAGGTCCCCGACGACTATCTGATCGGCGTTGTCGCCGGCTCTGACACCGGGGCCGTCGAGATGGCGCTCTGGTCCCTGCTGGGCCCCCGGCCCGTACAACTGTTGGCCTTCGAGAGCTTCGGCAAGGACTGGGTTACCGATGTGGTCAAGCAGCTGAAGCTGCCGGCCGAGGTGCTGGACGCCCCCTATGGCGAGCTGCCGGACCTGACCAAGGTGCGCAAGGACGCTGACCTGGTCTTTACCTGGAACGGCACCACGTCAGGCGTGCGGGTTCCCAATGCCGATTTCATCGCTGCCGACCGTGAGGGTCTCACCATCTGCGACGCCACCAGCGCCGCCTTTGCCCAGGATCTCGACTGGGCCAAGCTCGATGTGGTGACCTTCTCCTGGCAAAAGGCGCTGGGGGGGGAGGCTGCCCACGGTGTCCTGATCCTTGGTCCCCGCGCCGTGGCTCGCCTGGAGAGCCACACGCCCGCCTGGCCCATGCCCAAGCTGTTCCGCATGACCAAGGGTGGCAAGGTCAGCCTCGATATCTTCGAGGGTGCCACCATCAACACGCCGTCCATGCTCTGCGTGGAAGACGCCATTGACGCCCTGAAATGGGCCGCCTCCATCGGCGGCCTGGCCGAGATGCAACGCCGAGCCGACGCCAATCTCGGGGTCCTGGCCGACTGGGTTGCCAAGACCCCTTGGGTGGACTTCCTGGCGGCCGATCCGGCGACCCGGTCCAACACCTCTGTCTGTCTCAAGGTGGTGGATGCCACGGTCACCGCCCTGTCGGATGACGCCCAGGCCGACTTCGCCAAGAAGCTGGCCAACCTGCTGGAGAAGGAAGGCGTAGCCCTGGACATCGGCGGCTATCGTGACGCCCCCGCAGGCCTGCGGATCTGGTGCGGCGCCACGGTGGAGACCTCCGACCTGGAGGCCCTGACGCCCTGGCTCGACTGGGCTTTCGCCGCAACCGCCCTCGACCTGCAAGCTGCCTGAACCTCTCGCGCGCTTTCCGCCTGAACGCAGAGCGTCGGGCCGTGAGCACGCACCCATTTTCCAAGGACACCTCCCCATGCCCCGCGTTCTCATTGCCGACAAGCTCAGCCCCGCCGCCATCGACATCTTCAAGCAGCGCGGCGTCGATGCCGACGTAAAGACCGGCCTGACCAAGGACGAACTGCTCAAGATCATCGACCAGTATGACGGCCTGGCCGTCCGCTCGGCCACCAAGGCCGACAAGGATGTGATCGCTGCGGCCACCAATCTGAAGGTCATCGGCCGCGCCGGCATCGGCGTCGACAATGTCGACATCCCGGCGGCGACCTCCAAGGGGATCGTGGTGATGAACACTCCCTTCGGCAACTCCATCACCACCGCCGAACATGCCATCGCCATGATGTTTGCCCTGGCCCGTCAACTGCCCGCCGCCGACGTCTCCACCCAGGCCGGCAAGTGGGAGAAAAACCGATTCATGGGCGTGGAGCTCTACGCCAAGACCCTGGGCCTGATCGGGGCTGGCAATATCGGCGGCATCGTCGCCGACCGGGCCAATGGCCTGAAGATGAAGGTGGTGGCCTATGACCCCTTCCTCTCGGCCGAGCGCG
>JANPAO010000565.1:0-3565 GCA_031429955.1 Phenylobacterium sp.
ACCAATCTGTTCCGGGCCAATAAGTTTCCCGGCTACGACCTCTATGAGGGCGGGGTTCGGGTGAACACCGGGGCGCGGGCCTCGATCTTCTGGGATGACGGACGGCGCGCCAGTCTCTTGATCGGACGTAGTTTCCGCGACAAGACCGACGACGCCTTCTCCACCCAGAGCGGGCTTCGCCAGACCAGATCTGACTGGATCGTCGCCGGAGATGCGCAACCGATCAAAGGCTTATCGCTGTTTGCTCGCACCCGACTGGATTCCGATGACCTCAGCATCCAGCGGGCCGAGGCTGGGGCCAACCTTTCACTGAAGCGGGCCAATGGCTATGTCCGCTATCTTCGCGACCGGGCCAATGCCAATGGGGTCAAGGTCGAGAACATCGACCTGGGCGGTGACATCTACCTTTCCAAGCACTGGGGCCTCACCACCTATGCCAACCGCGACCTGACCCAGGACGCTTGGGTCATCCGCGATATTGGCGTCACCTATCGCGACGACTGCACCCGCGTCGATATCATCTATCGACGGGAGGACACCCTCGTGGGGCGGCTGGGGCGGACAGAGTCCCTGGCCCTGCGCCTCACCCTCGCCACATTGGGCGGTCCATTGTATGCGAACTGAAAATCGCCACCTGAATGCATCGCTGCACAGATTCGCGGCGGGCATCCCGCTCCAAGGAAAATCTAGACCCATGATGCGTGCGCCTACTGTCTGCGGCTTCTCAGCGCGCGGCGCGGCCATGGCGATCGCCCTGGCCACCACGGCGATCCCGGCGTCCCTCCTGGCCCAGGAAGCCGCCCCGTCGGCCACCGCACCGGCCGACGAGGCGACCCCGCCGGCCCCGGTTCGCCCCGTTGGTCTCAATGAGGCCGTGGCCGCCGTGGTCAATGACGACATTATCTCCACCTACGACCTGGCCCAGCGGATGCGCCTGCTGATTGCCACCTCCGGGGTGCAGCCGACCCAGCAGAATCTGGCCCAGTTCCAGCGCGAGGCCCTGGTGGCCCTGGTGGACGAGCGCCTGCAGTTCCAGGAACTGCGCCGCGTCGAGCGCGAGCAGAAGATGGAGCTGGTGGCCACCGACGAAGAGGTCAACATCGAGCTGACCGAAATGGCCCAGGGCAACAACATGTCGCTGGATCAGTTCCTGGGCAATCTGCGCGGCCAGGGCATCAGCGAGTCGACCCTGCGCGACGAGGTCCGCGCCAGCAACAGCTGGCAGCGTTGGATCCGCGGCCGCTACGGCTCACGCCTGCGGATTGGCGACGATCAGGTCAAGGCGGTCCAGCAGCGCCTGGCGGCCTCGGCCTCCAAGCCCCAGTTCCAGATCAGCGAAGTCTTCATCGATGCCAACCGCGTCGGCGGCATGGATGTGGCGGTCAACGGGGCCAACCAGTTGGTGGGTCAGATGCAGCAGGGTGCCCCCTTCCCCGCCGTCGCCCGACAGTTCTCCGCCTCCGCCACCGCCGCGGCCGGCGGCGACGCCGGCTGGATCACCGCTGGCGAAATGGCCCCGGAGATCGACCTGGCCCTGGACCAGATGCGCCCGGGCCAGCTTTCCCGCCCGATCCCGGTCAAGGACGGGGTCTATATCATCTATCTCCGCGACAAGCGGGCTGGGGCCGGCGGCCTGGTGGTCAATCTGAAGCAGGCCGCGGTCGCCCTGCCGCAAGGGGCCGATGCTGCCGCCCTCGAGGGTGCCAGCGCCAAGCTGCTGGCCCTACGCACCCAGATCACCGGCTGTGGCGATTTGGAGGCCAAGGCAGCCCTGGTGCCCGGCGTCATCGCCGGCGACCTGGGCGAGGCGGAGATCAAGGATCTGGCCCCGGCCTTCCGCGAGGCCGCTGAGAGCCTGGAGACCGGTCAACTGTCCCAGCCGATCCGCACCTCCGCGGGTCTGCATCTGCTGGCGGTCTGCGACAAGCGGGCCACCGGCGGCGAGGGCCAGTCAACCGAGCAGATCGAGAACCGGCTGTTTGGCCAGCAACTCAGCATGATCTCCCGGCGCTACATGCGCGACCTGCGGAACTCGGCGACCATCGAGACCAAGTGAGCCCGCTGGCCCTGACCCTGGGTGATCCCGCCGGCATCGGGCCGGAGATCATCGCCAAGGCCTGGGCGCAGCTTCGCCATACCGGCCCGGCCTTCCTGGTGATCGGTGACCGTCAGGCTCTGCGCAACGCCGCCCCCGACATCGCTGTCACCGCCGTGGCCTCGACCGGCCAGGCCGCCGAGGTCTTCCCCCACGCCCTGCCGGTGCTGGACCTTCCCTTGGGTGCCGCCGTCGTCCCCGGCCATCCCTCACCGGCTGCGGCGAAATCAGTGATCGCCTGGATCGAGACCGCCGTGGCCCTCGCCCTATCGGGCCAGGTGCGCGGCCTCGTCACCGCCCCTATTGCCAAGGCCCCGCTCTATGAGGCCGGCTTTGCCTTCCCCGGCCACACCGAATTCCTCGGCGAGCTCACCAAGGCTGCCCCCTATGACGGCGCGCGGGGCCCGGTGATGATGCTGGCGGCACCGGGGCTGCGCACCACCCTGGTGACCGTCCACGAGCCCCTGGCCAAGGTCGCCGCCGCCCTGACCCGCGACAAGGTGTTCCAGGCAGGCCTGATCACCGCCCAGGCCCTGAGACGGGACCTTGGCATCGCCACACCTCGGCTGGCGGTCGCTGGCCTCAACCCCCATGCTGGCGAAGGCGGCACCATTGGCCGGGAGGAAACCGACATCATCGGCCCCGCCATCGCCGACCTGCGGGCGCTTGGCCTCGAGGTCCTGGGTCCTGTCCCCGCCGACAGCCTGTTCCACGAGGCGGCGCGCGCCCGCTACGACGCGGCCCTCTGCATGTATCATGATCAGGCCCTCATCCCTGTGAAAATGCTGGATTTCTGGGCCGGCGTTAATGTCACCCTGGGCCTGCCCATTGTCCGCACCTCGCCCGACCACGGCACGGCCTTTGACATTGCCGGCCAAGGCCTGGCCCGCCCCGACAGCCTGGTGGCCGCCCTGCAGATGGCCGATCTCATCGCCAGTCACCGGGCGCGCACCGCGTGAGCCTCGCCGACCTCCCGCCCCTGCGCGACGTCCTGGAAACCCACGGCCTGGTGGCCAAGAAGAGCTTTGGCCAGCACTTCCTGTTTGACCTCAACATCACCCGCAAGATCGCCCGGTTGGCTGGCGTCGGCGATGGCGACCATGTGATCGAGGTGGGTCCAGGCCCTGGCGGCCTGACCCGGGCGCTGCTGGAAACCGGAGCCCGGGTCACCACGATCGAAAAGGACGAGCGGTTTCGTCCGATCATGGATGAGATTGCGGCGGTAACGCCTTATATTACGGCTATCTTTGGCGACGCTCTGAAGACTGATGAGGCGCAGATTGCGGGCGGGGCCCCGGCCCATGTGGTCTCCAACCTGCCCTACAACGTCGGTACGCCCTTGCTGATCAAATGGCTTACGGGGCCCTGGGCCCCGGCGTCACTCACCCTGATGTTTCAGCGCGAGGTTGCGGACCGGATTACACAGGGCCCGGGGGAGGATGCCTACGGCCGGCTGGCGGTGATCGTCCA
>JANPAO010000566.1:0-2552 GCA_031429955.1 Phenylobacterium sp.
CCGCGCCCTCGTGCGCCGGTTCCAGAAGATCGACGTCAATGAGCCGACGATTGAGGACACCATCAAGATCCTCAAGGGGCTGAAAACCTATTACGAAGACTTCCACAAGCTGCGTTACACCAACGACGCCATCAAGGCGGCGGTGGAACTTTCGGCCCGCTACATCACTGACCGCAAACTGCCCGACAAGGCCATCGACATCATCGATGAGGCCGGGGCCAGCCAGATGCTGTTGCCCGAGAGCCGCCGCAAGAAGACGATCGGCCTCAAGGAGGTTGAGGCTGTCGTCGCTAAGATCGCCCGCATCCCGCCCAAGTCGGTGTCCAAGACCGATACCGAAGCCCTGAAGCAGTTGAACGACGATCTCAAGCGCGCCGTCTACGGTCAGGACGACGCCATCGAGCAGCTCTCAGCCGCCATGAAGATGGCGCGGGCCGGCCTGCGCGATCCCAACAAGCCTATCGGTTGCTACCTTTTCTCTGGCCCCACCGGCACCGGCAAAACCGAGACCGCCCGACAACTGGCCGGAACCATGGGCATCGAACTCCTGCGCTTCGACATGAGCGAGTACATGGAGCGCCACACGGTCAGTCGCCTGATCGGCGCGCCTCCTGGCTATGTCGGGTTTGACCAGGGGGGCCTGCTGACTGACGCGGTCGATCAGCATCCGCATTGCGTCGTGCTGCTGGACGAGATCGAAAAGGCCCACCCGGACGTCTTCAACATCCTGCTGCAGGTCATGGACCACGGGGTCCTGACTGACTCCAACGGCAAGAAGGTCGACTTCCGCAATGTGGTCCTGATCATGACCACCAATGCCGGGGCTTCGGACGCCCAGCGCAATGCCATTGGATTTGGCCGCGGCAAACAGGACGACGAGGTCGATGAAGCCTTGAAGCGCCTGTTCACCCCGGAATTCCGCAACCGCCTCGACGCGGTGGTGGCGTTCAAGCACCTCACCCAGGACATCATCCGCCAGGTGGTGCAGAAGTTCGTCATCCAACTGGAAGCCCAGTTGGCCGACCGCCATGTGACCATTGAAACCTCCGACGAGGCGGCTGACTGGCTGGCCAAGAACGGGTTCGACGAACTCTATGGTGCCCGTCCCCTGGCCCGCGTGATCCAGGAGCACATCAAGAAGCCGCTGGCCGACGAGATCCTGTTTGGCAAGCTGGTGAAGGGTGGCCACGTCAAGGTGGTGTTGAAGGACTCTAAGCTGGCCTTCGAGATCGAAGGCGAGGGTCATGAGCCCGGGGCCCCCATCATCGAGAACCCGGCCGAGGACGCAGCCAGCGCGACGCCCGAACTCGCGGGTTAAACGATCTGGGCCGCGATCTGATCGGCGAGCGCCCTTAGCTCGGTGGGGTCGGCCATGCCGCCGGCTCCATGTCGGCCCAGGGCCTGACCTTCCCAGCGTGGGATGATGTGGACGTGCAGGTGGTAGACGGTCTGGCCGGCCGGGCCGCCGTTGAACTGCGTCACCACGATGCCGTCTGGCTTCAAGGCGGCACGCACCGCGCGGGTGACCCGTTGCACGCCCTGGAACAACGCCCCCAGGATCTGCGGGTCTTCCTCCAGCAGGTTGCGCGCAACGGAGTGTTTGGGGATCACCAGTGTGTGGCCGCGCGCCTGAGGAAAGACGTCCATGAAGGCATAGACGTGGCTGTCTTCGAACACTCGCGCGCTGGGCAGCTCGCCCCGCAGGATCTTGGCAAAGATGTTGCTGGAGTCGTAGGTCCCGTCCAAGCTCATAGCGCGCTCCTCTGAGTGTCGAAGCGTCCTAACACGAGGAAGTGCCCCCATGGGAGACATCGTCAATCCGCGAGGCCTGACGCCGCGACAGGAAAAGTGGTTCGCCACCGCGCGGGCAAGCCTGGAGCGAGAGACAGGTCGCACGATGGAGGCCTGGGTTGAGATCGCCAAGACCTGCCCCGAGACCAAGACCATGACCCGCATCGCCTGGATGAAGGAACACCACGGGTTGGGAATGAACCGCGCCAATCTGGTGATGTCGGCGGCCTTCCCCACAGGATCAGGGTGGGATCAACCTGATGCCTTGCGGGCCGCGCTGTGGAAAGACCCGGCGGCCGTCGCCATCCTGGAGGCCATCGAACGTGCGGCCACCGCCCTGCCTGATGTGGTGACCGGTCAGCGCAAGGCCTTCACCGGCTTCTCACGCGCGTTCCAATTTGCCTCCGCCAAACCGCTCAAGGGCGGCCAGGTGGTGCTGGGACTGGCCGTGCCGACTGGTGCCGATCCGCGGCTCACCGAGCCCAAGGCCGAGGGGTGGTCGGAGCGTTTGAAGTCCAAGCTGATCCTGACCTCGCCGACCGACGTGGACGAGACCCTTATCGGCCTGATCCGCCAGGCCTGGGAGCGGTCTTAGGTTTCCTGCCGGAAAGGCGAAAACTCTTCGGCCAGCCACTCCATCTCGCCCTCCACCGCCGCCCGCTCTCGGGCAACGAAGTCCTCGACGGGTCCACGCAGCATCGGATCGGCGATGAAGTGTGCCGAGTGAACGGGACTGGGCAGGTATCCTCGGGCGATCTTGT
>JANPAO010000567.1:0-2580 GCA_031429955.1 Phenylobacterium sp.
CCCTGATGGAGCGTGGTCGGGCCAATCGGGCCGAGGCGCGGTCCTGGAGTCTGCAGGATGCAGCCTCCCGGCTGAAGCTGATCGAGGAGCAGGGCGGGCGCAATGCGGCCACCACCTGTTCCTGGAACTTGGCCAGGCTCTCGGCCACCGGCTTGAGCTGGGCCTCCAGCCGCGCCTGGGCCAATTGCTCGCGGTTGTGGAAGGTCTCATCGGCCCGCTTCAGCACCTGCTCGGCAATGGCACTGGCGGCCTCGGCCTGGATGATGGCCGCATTGCGCCCGCCCTGCTCCTCGATCAGCTTCAGCCGGGAGGCTGCATCCTGCAGACTCCAGGACCGCGCCTCGGCCCGATTGGCCCGACCACGCTCCATCAGGGCCCAGGTAAAACCGACAGCGGCAGCCACAAGGGCCAGGATCAATAGTATCTGGAGCAGGTTCATGCTCCGTTCCTTAAGCAGAGTCGGCCAGGATCGCCAGCGGGGCGAGGATCAGCCGGACCTGGAGCGCCGCCCGTTCCCTTGGAGTCGCGCAGTCTATTGCGTACATCGGCCTTGATCCCCGTCGCGGCCGTCCCGTGCTAACAGGTTCCGAAGGAGAGCCAGACCATGATCAAGACCGAGCGCACCCGCCTGCGGCCCTGGCGCGACTCCGACCTCGACGCTTTTGCCGCCATGCTGGCCGACCCCGAGGTTCAGGCTGACGCTGGCGGCCCCATGGACCGCGCCGACGCCGAGCGGAAGCTGGCCCGCTATCGCGACGCCTATGACAGCCTGGGCTACAGCCGCTGGGCCATGACCGACCCTGACGGCGCTTTCCTCGGCTATGTCGGCGTCATGCCCATCGACCCCTGGCATCCCTGCGCGCGCCATGTCGAGATCGGCTGGCGGCTGGTCCGCCGCGCCTGGGGGCGTGGCCTCGCCACCGAGGCGGCCCGCGCCAGCCTGGAGGACGTCTTCTCCCGCATCGGCCTCTCCGAGGTGCTGAGCTATACCGAGGCCACCAACGCCAGGTCCCAGTCGGTGATGCGGAAACTCGCCCTGACCCGCGAGCCGAGCCGCGACTTCACCGTTACTCGAGACAGCCACACCTGGTCTGGTCTCGTCTGGGTGGCGACAAACCCCGCCTGCCGATAGAGCATGTCACCCAGCCCAAAGGCCTTCCTGGGCTTGTCCGACGATGACGGAAGGGGGCGAGCGGTGTATGGGCAGGGCATGAGCGCCATCGCCCCCGTCTCGTTCCAGGTTTTCGACCGCGATTTCGCCGCCTTCTCACAGGCCCTGGGCGACAGCTTTGCCCGCTACGGCTTTGCGGTGATCTCCGACCATGGCCTGCCCCAGGCCGACATCGCCGCCGCCCTGACCGCTACCAAGGCCTTCTTCGCCCTGCCAGAGGCGGCCAAGGCCCGTTACGTGGTGGGGACCGGCGGCCAGCGCGGCTATACCCCCTTCGGGATCGAGACGGCCAAGGACGCGGCGCATTTCGACCTCAAAGAGTTCTGGCACATGGGGCGCGACCTGCCCCCTGGTCACCCCTATCGCGACCTCATGCCGGACAATGTCTGGCCGGTGGAGGTGCCCACCTTCGTCTCCGACGTGGCCTGGCTCTATGAGGCGCTGGACGCCCTGGGGCTACAGGTGCTGGAGGCCATCGCCAGTTATCTGAAGTTGGAGCGCTCATTCTTCGCGGGCACGGTGGACGACGGCAACTCGATCCTGCGGCTGCTGCACTATCCGCCGGTGCCCAGGGATGGGCCCAATATCCGCGCCGGGGCCCATGAGGACATCAATGTCATCACCCTGCTGCTGGGGGCCGAGGAGGCCGGCCTAGAGGTCCTGGACCGTGACGGCCAATGGCTGGCGATCAATCCACCGGCAGGCTCGGTGGTGGTCAATATCGGCGACATGCTGCAGCGCCTGACCAACCATGTCCTGCCCTCCACCACCCACCGCGTGGTCAATCCGGCCCCGGAGCGGCGCGGCTTTCCCCGCTATTCGACGCCCTTCTTCCTGCACTTTAATCCCGACTACCAGGTCAAGACCCTGGCCTCCTGCGTCGACGATCAGCGCCCGGACCGCTACCCCACGGCCATCACCGCCGATGAGTTCCTCAAGGAGCGGCTGCGGGAGATCAATCTCCTCTAACCGCCTACGCCGCTGTCCAGCCGCCATCCACCGAGAGATTGGCCCCGGTCATCTGCTTGGCGGCGGGTGAGCAGAGGAAGACGGCGATGGCCGCCACCTCGGCCGGCGTCACGAACTGCTTGGTGGGCTGGGCGGCCAGCAGCACGTCGTTGATCACCTGGTCTCGGGTCAGGCCCCGAGAGGCCATGGTGGCGGGGATCTGGTTTTCCACCAGCGGGGTCCAGACATAGCCTGGACTGATGCAGTTGGCGGTCACCCCATGGGCGGCCAGTTCCAGGGCCACGGTCTTGGTGAGGCCCACCAGGCCATGCTTGGCGGCCACATAGGCACCCTTGAAGGGCGAGGCCACCAGGGAGTGGGCCGAGGCGGTGGAGATGATCCGCCCCCAGCCCCTGGCCTTCATCCCCGGCACCACCGCCCGGATGGCGTGGAAGGCCGAG
>JANPAO010000568.1:0-1853 GCA_031429955.1 Phenylobacterium sp.
CCAATGCATCGAGCCCTTTGCTTGGGGGTCTTGTCTCTAACGAGCCAGGTCTTTCAAGCTAGCAATTTTTGTTTTTGGCGTCGGTTTAGCGAAGCTGGGGTGGGATGGCAATTCATTTTAGCGGGATGTGTTGCATTTGGATGATTGGAACTGAGGTAGGATGCTCTTTTCGCGATTTGATTGAACTTGCAAAGGAGTGTGTACCGTGTTGGATCAGATATTGGACAAGTTTGCAGCCCATGCGCCGGTTGCTGTTATGGTTCGAGCGGTGATGGCAAACATTTTGTCAAAGGACGAGTTGGATCGGATTTTCCGCGATACGGCGGTGCGTCAAAAAGAGAAAGCACTGTTGTTTTCTTCGGTCGTGGATCTGCTTCATTTGGCTGTATTGAAAACGAAACCCTCTGTGAATTCGGCTTATACCGATGCCAAAGAGCAGTTGGGCGTTTCGGTCGCAGCGGTCTATGACAAGCTCAATGGCATCGAGCTTGCTGTCATTCGCGAACTGGTTAAGCGGACCGCTGCGAAGATGCGAAACGTCGTCGACTCGCTTGGCTATAAACGCGATGTCTTGGAAGACTACGAAGTCAAAATGATAGACGGTTCGCACATGAAAGCGACGGATCATCGATTAGATCCACTTCGGATACTTCGGGGAGCACCGCTCCCTGGTCAAGGGATTGTGATCTTTGATGCCCGAAGGAAACTTGTCGAGGATTTCATTCCGTGTACCGATGGTCATGCTCAGGAGCGCAGTATGTTTGTCCCCTTGGTGGACATTATCCTAGCGAACGCAGTCTACGTTATGGATGCGAATTTCTGTACGGCCATGCTCCTTCAAGAGATCAATTTGGCAAATGCGTTTTTTGTAGTACGCCATCATCGCGGCATGGTTTTGCAAGACAAAAGCGAGCTTCAATCTGCCGGTGCAACCGAGACGGGTGACCTAGAAGAACAGGATGTCGAGCTGGTGGACAAATTTGGAACGAAGCTGTCGATGAGGCGGATCGTCTTGACTTTGAAACAACCGACGACCGACGGCGATAGTCAAATTGCGGTGCTGACGAACTTGCCAAAATCCATCACCGCTCAATCGGTCGCGGAACTCTATCGTAAACGATGGACGATTGAAGGTTGTTTCGGCGAGATCGCACAGAGCCTCAACAGCGAAATCAATACGCTGTGTTACCCACCGGCAGCACTCTTGGCGTTGGCGCTGGGCCTCGTTACCTACAACGTCATCAGCTTAACACGTTCCGCGATTGGCAGCGTACAAGGCCCGGAGGTCGAAGTGCAGTTGTCGAGTTACTATATGACGAACGAAATATCTTCCGTTCAATCTGGAATGGAAATCGCAATCCCCTTGAATTTTTGGAATGAGCAGTTTGGTTCCCTCGCGCCGCCCGACTTAGCAACCCGCCTGCAGCAGATCGCAAAGCACGTCGAATTACGCCGCTACAAAAAAACCACCCGCGGCCCCAAAAAACCACCACCCATTCGAACCGGTACTAAACAACATATCAGCACGCAAATCATACTCAATAACCAAAGAATGCAAGCTTGAAAGACCTGGCTGCTCTCGAACCGTGTAAAGTTGCAGTCTTGTGATTGGTTTCGGGCAAAGTCTGATCGAAACCGACCGCCACTTGCAGCGGGTTTAGTGAATTGAGTTGCGCAGTTATACTGCAAAGCACACTGAACCTTCTGGATCTAAAAGGCACTCATGGAAGCTTTTGATTTTCAACACCGAACACGCGTCGTCTATGGCGTGGGAAAAATTCGTGAACTGGGGCGTTTTGCAAGTGACTTGGGGTGCAAACGCGCTTTGATTGTCAGCGACCCGGGAGTGGTTG
>JANPAO010000569.1:0-5686 GCA_031429955.1 Phenylobacterium sp.
AAAACGGCGCGGGGCGGTGTTTGCCACCACCCGGCCGGGCATCCTGCTGTTTCGCTCGACGGCCGGCACGGTGGGAATGATCCTTTCATTCTACGCCTTCCAGAAGATGCCGCTGGCCGATGCCAATGCGCTCTCCTTCACCCGCACCCTGTGGCTGGTGCCGCTCGCCTTCTTCATTGTCCGCGAACCGGTGGGTCCCCTGCGGATCGGGGCTGCCGTGGTGGGCTTCTTGGGCGTGCTGATCATGTTGCGGCCGGGCGTCGGCGGCGCCTTCGCCATCGGCCTGCCAGCCCTGGCCATGCTGGCCTCCTCCTTCCTGTTTGCCCTGACCATCACAGGCATGAAGGTCATGACCCGCGACCACGCCCCCATCGTGCTGTTGGTCTGGTCGGCCACCCTGGGCCTAGTCCTGGCCCTGCCTGGTGCCTTTCTCACCTGGCGGTGGCCCGCGCCGACCGACCTGTTGCTACTGGGGGGAATGGGGGTTCTGGGGACCATTACCCAGGGCTGCTACATCAAGGGCATGGCCATCGGCGACGCCGGTGCCATGGCCCCCATCGACTATACTCGGCTGGTATTCACGGTGGTGGCAGGCTTTGTGCTGTTCCACGAGGTTCCCAGCCTTTGGACCGTGCTGGGGGCCGGGGTCGTGGTGGGCTCCACCCTGTTCATCACCTGGCGCGAACATGTCGCGGCCCGCGATGTGGCCCTGGAAGGGGCCTGAAGGGGATCCACCTGCGACTTCAGGACGGTCCTAGAGTCGCCGATAGCCGGTGGGTGCCCCGGTCTTGGTGGCCGCGATTCGGCTGACCGCCTCGGCCAGGGGTTCAATGATCACCGCCATGTGGTGGCCGTTGGCGTGCAGCAGGGTCTCGGGGTCCAGCAGGATGCCCACATGGCCGCGCCAGAACACCAGGTCGCCGCGCTGGAGATCCTCGACGGGCACCCCCATCTGGGCCTGCTGATCGGTGTCGCGGGGACAGGCGCGACCGCAGGCCAGCAGGGCCTGCTGCACCAGGCCCGAACAGTCGACCCCCAAGCCGTCGCGCCCACCCCAGAGATAGGGCGCGCCTAAGAACCGCTGGGCGACGGCGACGAAATCGGTCTCGAAGGTTCCGATGGGGGCCAGGTGCTCGATCACCATCCAGCCGCCGTTGGCCACCTTGGCAAAACGATCCTGGCGGGCCTTGACGCTCACCAGGGCATTGAGCGGATAGGGGCCCAGGGCGCGGCTCTTGATATTGGGCTGAGCAAAGCCATAGGTGCGAAGGGTCGAGACCCTGTGGGTCGGTGCCGGTGCCAGGGGAGCCAGGTCCTGTCGCGCGACAAAGCCCACATAGCCGTCCCGT
Organism: Phenylobacterium sp.; assembly: GCA_031429955.1. Taxonomy (GTDB): domain Bacteria; phylum Pseudomonadota; class Alphaproteobacteria; order Caulobacterales; family Caulobacteraceae; genus Phenylobacterium. The sequence goes on from JANPAO010000569.1 coordinate 1,350, forward strand.
CGCGCCTGTCCCCAGCAAACCTCCCCCGCCGTTTCCAGGACGTCAAAGGTCTCACCAAACAGCAGTTGATCCCATTGCTCGGCCCGGGGATTGTCACTCGCGCGCAGGGCCGTGGCCGGTGCCACCACGGTCATGGCTTGAGGGTCGCCATAGGTTCCAGCGGCCAGCTGCCCCTCCAGGGACCGCGCCGCCAAATCTGGCCTGGCCAGGGTGATGCGGGGGTCGGGGGTCATACGAATCGGGTCGCGATCATCTGATAGAGGGCTCGGATGGCCTGAGCCTCGGCGCCGGCGGTCCAACCGGGCCGCGCCCGAGGGTTCCAGGCAAAGATATCGAAGTGCGCCCAGGGGCCGGTCGGGGCGAACCGTTGCAGGAACAGGGCCGCCGTCACCGAGCCGGCCTGTGCCCATGCGTCGGGATCGTTCTTGATGTCGGCCACATCGCTGTCGAGGGCCTCGACATAGCCCTTCCACAGGGGCATCCGCCACATGGGGTCGGAGACCTGCGCCATGGCGGCCTCGATCTGGGCGGCCAGTTCCTCGTCGTCGGTATAGAAGGGCGGCAGTTGCGGACCGAGTGCGACCCGCGCCGCCCCGGTCAAGGTTGCCAGGTCCAGGGTCAGGGCCGGCTCCAGTTCACAGGCCCGCGTCAGGGCGTCGGCCAGGATCAGGCGCCCCTCGGCATCGGTATTGCCCACCTCGATGGTCAGGCCCTTGCGGCTGTCCAGCACGTCGCCGGGCCGCATGGCATCGCCCGAGATGGCGTTCTCCACTGCTGGAACTAGGATCGACAACCGCACCGGCAGGTTGGCTGTCATGATCATCTGACCCAGGGCCAGGACGTGGGCCGCCCCGCCCATGTCCTTCTTCATCTGCCGCATGCCGGCGGAGGGCTTGATGTCCAGGCCGCCGGTATCAAACACCACCCCCTTGCCCACCAGACAGACCAGGGGATGGGCGGCCTGACCCCAGCTGATCTCGATCATACGCGGCGCGCGGGCCTCGACGGCGGCCCGGCCCACAGCGTGGACGGCGGGATAGTTGGCCTCCAGCAAGCCTTCGCCGGTCACGACGGTGATCGTGGCCCCATGCTGCTCGGCGATCTCGCGGGCGATGGTCTCCAATTGCAGGGGCCCCAGGTCATTGGCCGGGGTGTTGATCATGTCGCGGGCCAGGGCGCAGGCCTTGGCCAGGTTCAACACCTGGGTGACATCGGCCTGCGGGCTTATCAGCCTTGGGCGATCGGTGACCTTCTTCTGCTTGTAGCGGTCGAACCGGTAGCTCCCCAGGGCAAAGGCCAGGGCCACCTGGTCTGGGGTCATGCCGGCCGGGACTGCGGCGAGCTGGTAGTCGCCTGCCGACAGTTTGGCCGGCAGGGCGCGAAACACCATCGGGTCGGCAGGATCGGTCCCCAGCCCAAACAGCACCTTATCCATCCCACCCTCGGAATTGGGCAGGACCAGCACCTGCCCCGCCTTTGCCTTGAAGTCGGCGGTCTGGACCAGGCCCACGGCAAAGGGAGCCTGGCTCTCCAAAAACCCAGCCAGGTCGCGATCATAGAGCGCGTGCACCCCGACCACGGTTTGGTCCGAAGACGAAAGGATGACGTTGGTCATGGCGCTGGCCCTGATGCGGGCCCAACCTCGACCCTATGCTTAACGCTTCCTTTAAGCGGCTCACCGATGGTGTCGAGACCCAATCCGGAGCCTGTCCATGTGTCGCCTGTCGATGCTCGCCACAACTGCCCTGATCCTCAGCCTTGGGACCCTGCCCGCCATGGCCAAGGCACCGGAAGCCGCCGCTGTGGTCGCGGCCCCTGGCCCGGTCCGCGCGAGCCTTGAGGAACGCGCCTTGGCCGCACGGCTTGACCCCTTGGCGCGGGCCGCCTTCTGGGGTCGCGAGGCCGACATCGATCCTCGTGACACCGTGGCCGGGGTCAATCTGGCCCAGGCTCTGCGGGCCATGGCCAAGTACGAGGATGCGGCCCAGGCCGCCCAACGGGTCCTGATTACCGATCCCAAGAACATCGAGGCCCTGCTGGAGGTCGCCCGCGCCCAGGTTGGGGCCGGGCAGGGCTTCTACGCCATCGAACCGGCCCGTCAGGCCCAGGTCCTGGCACCTGGCGATTGGCGCCCAGCCTCCCTGCTGGGGGTGGCCTATGACCAGGCCGGCCGGCCTGACGAGGCCCTGGCCGCCCACCGCCTGGCTTTGGGGCTGGCGCCTGAGAATCCTGTGGTCCTAGGCAACCTGGCGCTGTTCTATGCCAGCCACGGAGATGGACTTCAGGCTGAGACCCTGTTGCGGACCGCGGCCGCGCGGCCTGACGCCCCCATGGCGGTGCGTCAGAACCTGGCCCTAGTCTTGGGTCTTCAGGGGCGGTTTGATGAGGCCGAAAAGCTGGTGCGGCAGGACCTGCCACCCCAGGCGGTGGCAAACAACATGGCCTTTCTTCGCGCCGCTGCACCAGGCCCAGCCGGGCCACCTCGGTCATGGGACGCGGTGCGCACCGCCCAGTGACTAGAGCCCTTTCCGATCTGACCGCGTCAATCAGATCGGATAAAAATGGCGCTAATTCAAAAAGTTAGAGCATTTTTCGACCCGATACCCGTTTCACACTTATCGGACTATGGTCTAAGCCGGTTCGGCAGACGGGCTGGTGGGCCTGAACCGGAAGCCTGACACCTCCCAGGCGCGCATCGCGTTGCGGGCAGGGCGTTCCACCAGGTGGTGCAGCACCATGGCGGCAGGCACGACCCCGGCAAACATCAGACCCCAGACCGGCCAGGGGAGCAGCCCCTCGGGCAGGTCCAGCAGCTTCTGAGCAGCACGGGTGAAGACCATCTCCCAGGGGATGCAGACCATATAGACGGCAAAGCTTACCTCGCCCAGATAGACCCCGAGGCGTGACCCCATCAGGTTCGAGCCGGTGCTTGCCAGACTGGCCAAGCCCAGGATCAGGCCGCCAAACAACAGCACCATCACCATGTCGGGGACCTGCAGGCCGGCACCGGCGGCAATGGCCACCAGCAGGGTTGCGGTCAGCAGCTTTGCCGCAGCTTGAGACGTCACCGCCTGACGCCGCCAAAGCAGGTAGGCCGCGCAGCCCAGCGCAAAGCAGGGCACGATCCGCAGGGCTCCCCAGGCTGTTGTGGCCGAGGTCAAGGCATGGCCAGCCAGGATCGGAAAGATCAGATTGAGCGCCACCACCAGCAGGCTCGCGCCGGCCAGGGCGATCCAGGGCCGGTCCCTCAGCGGCCAGAAGACCGCCGCGAAGGCCGGGAAACTGACATAGGCAAACCACTCCGCCGAAATCGACCAGGAAGGATGGTTCCAGCCTCCCTCCAGCCCCAGACCCCAGGCCTGCAACAGGAGCAACTGTGCCGGCAGCGAGCTCCAGACCAACACCTGGTCCCCGGCGGCAAAGCCCAGGGCCGAAGCCACCGCGATCAGCAGGCCAAGGCCGGCCAGGGTGGCCAGGTGCATGGGATAGATCCGTGCCAGCCGTGCCCACAGAAAGCTGCCATAGGAAAACCGCTTCTCACCGAAACTCTGCAGATAGACGTGGCAGAGGATGAAGCCCGAGAGGACGAAGAAGAGTTCCACCCCCAGATAGCCCTTCTCCACCGCACCCGGTCGCGGGCCGGCCACCAGCAGGGGCCAGTAGTGATAGAGCACCACCCAGGCGGCGGCAAAGATCCGCAGGGTGGTCAGGGGCTTGAGGTTTTCAGGACGCGCCATGGGCCATTCTTGCGCCCGAACGCCTCAAGGACGGGTAAACGGCGCAAGAGCTTAGTGCTTGGCCACCATGTCCTGAACCTTCAGCACCGCAGGGCCAAGGATGACGATGAACAGCACCGGCAGGAAGAACAGGATCATCGGCACGGTCAGCTTGGCCGGAAGTTGGGCTGCTTTCTTCTCAGCATAGGCCAGCCGCATGTCTCGGTTTTCCTTGGCCATCACCCGCAGGGCCGAGCCGAGGGGGGTGCCGTAGCGCTCAGCCTGGATCATGGCGGTGGTCACCGAGCGGATGCCCGGGTGGTTGGTGCGCATGGCCAGGCCCTCATAGGCCATCCGCCGTTCGGGCAGGTAGGAGATCTCGGCGGTCAGCAGGGTCAGTTCCTCAGCCAACTCGATGGAGGCGCCGCCGATCTCCTGGCTGACCTTCTGGATCGCCGCCTCGATGGACATCCCCGATTCCACGCAGATCAGCAGCAGGTCCAGGGAGTCGGGGAAGGCCCCGACGATGCTCTCGCGCCGCTTCTGGGCGACATTGCTGATGAAGATGTTGGGGGCATAGTAGCCAAGGGTCAGACCCGCCACGCAGCAGACCACCCGGTT
>JANPAO010000570.1:0-5831 GCA_031429955.1 Phenylobacterium sp.
CTCACCCATCCATGGCTTTCTGGCCAAGAACCCGGCCGGCGGCCAACATCACATCTGTTTTGAAGTCCCAGATATCCTGGTGGCCCGCGATGACATGAGGGCCAAGGGGGCCACGGTGCTGGGCACCGGCGAACCACGGATGGGAGCCCACGGCGTGCCGGTGATCTTCCTCCACCCCAAGGCCATGGGCGGGGTCCTGGTCGAACTCATGGAAACCCCCAAGGGAGGACATTGATGACCTTGTTCACGGGCTTTGCGATCTATCTGACCATCTGGTGGACGGTGCTCTTTGCCGTCCTGCCCCTGGGTGTGGTCAGCCATGCCGAGGCCGGCATCGACAAGGGCGATGGCGGGGATCCCGGCGCGCCGGTGGACCCCAAGCTGAAGAAGAAATTCATCACCACCACCTGGGTGTCGGCTGTCCTCTTCGTCATTCTCTGGCTGATCATCCACTTCAAGCTCGTCCCCCTGCCCAACCTGCCGTCCGGGCTGGGCTGACGACGTCCAACTGGGCGCTGCCGGGCTCAATTGCCCAAGGAATAGGCACTTGGCCGAGATCGGCTCAGCCCGACCCGATCGGATGCAGGCGACCTAATGGGGTCGGGCATTGATGGTCTATCGCGAACCTCCCCGGAGGCGACGCGGGTCGTTTTCCCTGACGATCTGAGGGCCGCCCGCCTCCCCGGGCGGCCTTCTTTTCATCCAGCTTCGTTGCCAAGGTCTCGAACCAACGGCTATCAGGGCGGTTGTTCTGAACTTCGAGCGGGAATCCTCACCAGATGCGTCTTTCGCGTTACTTCATGCCGACGCTTCGGGAAGCTCCCTCCGACGCCGTGGTGGTCAGTCACCAGCTCATGCTGCGGGCCGGAATGATCCGCCAGGAGGCCGTCGGGATTTATGCCTGGCTGCCCCTGGGTCTGCGGGTGCTGAAGAAGATCGAGCAGATCGTGCGGGAGGAAATGGACCGGGCCGGGGCCATTGAGGTTCTGATGCCCACCCTGCAACTGGCCGACCTGTGGCGTGAGAGCGGTCGCTATGACGACTATGGCGACGAGATGCTGCGCATCACTGACCGGCACAAGCGCGACCTGCTCTATGGTCCCACCGCCGAGGAGGTGATCACCGAGATCTTCCGGGCCTATGTGAAGAGCTACAAGGACCTGCCCAAGAACCTCTACAACATCCAGTGGAAGTTCCGCGACGAGCGCCGCCCCCGGTTTGGCGTGATGCGGGGCCGCGAGTTCCTGATGAAGGATGCCTATTCCTTAACGTCGATGAGGCCTCGGCGCGCAGGTCCTACAACCGGATGTTCATCGCCTATCTCAACACCTATGCGCGACTGGGGCTCAATGTGGTGCCCATGAAGGCCGATCCCGGCCCCATCGGCGGGGATCTGTCCCATGAGTTCATCATCCTGGCCGACACCGGCGAGAGCCAGGTCTTCTGCCACAAGGACCTGATCGAGATGGGCGCCCCCGGCGACGTCGATTGGGACGGGGATCTCCAGCCCCTGGTGGACCAGCGCACCAACCTCTATGCCGCCACCGAAGAGATGCACGACGAGGCTGCCTTTGCCGCCGTGCCGGAGGACAAGCGCCTGTCGGCTCGCGGCATCGAGGTGGGGCACATCTTCTATTTTGGCGAGAAGTACTCCAAGCCCATGAAGGCCGAGGTCGCTGGTCCCGATGGCCAGAACCACCCTATCCATGGCGGCTCCTATGGCGTGGGTGTGTCGCGGCTGACGGGGGCGATCATCGAGGCCAGCCACGACGAGGCCGGCATCATCTGGCCCGATGCGGTGGCGCCCTTCGGTGTGGCCGTGGTCAATCTGCGCCCCGGCGATGCCGTCGTCGATGCGGTGGCCGAGCAGGCCTATCAGGCCCTGATCACGGCCGGCAAAGACCCGCTGCTGGACGACAGCGACCAGCGGCCGGGTGCCAAGTTCGCTGCCCTGGATCTGGTGGGGATTCCCTGGCAACTGATCGTCGGGCCCAAGGGGGTGGCCGAGGGCATGGTGGAGATCAAGCGCCGCGCCACCGGCGAGCGTCAGACCCTGCCGCTCGATCAGGCCTTGAAGGTGATCACCGCGTGACGAACCCAGCCCCTGGAGGACGTGCTGCGCCCTTCGGGGTGTGGGAGCGCACGGTGGCTGGCCGCTATCTGCGGGCCAAGCGCAGCCAGGGCGGCGTGGCCCTGATCTCCATCATCTCCTTCATCGGCATCACTTTGGCCGTGGCGGTCCTGATCATCGTGATGAGCGTCATGAACGGCTTCCGCACCGAGTTGCTGACACGGATCCTGGGGTTCAACGGCCATGTCTATGTGGCCGGGGGCGTGCTCCAGACCCCGGAGCGGAATGCCGTGTTGGCCCGCCTGCGTAAGGTGCCCGGCGTGGTCCAGGCCGCTCCGGTGATCGAGGCCCAGGCCATGGCGCTGGGCATGGGTCAGATCAGCGGCGCGGTGGTGCGGGGGCTTGAACCGGCTGATCTGCGGGCGACCTCCATCATCGCCTCCAACATGGTCTCCGGCTCCATGGAGGGGTTCGGCGACGGCGAGTATGGCGGCGACCTGATCCTGGTGGGGGACGACCTGGCCCGCAATCTGGGGGTTCAGGCCGGTGACGCCCTGACCCTGATCTCACCCAATGGCGGGGCCACCGCCTTCGGCGCCACGCCACAGCGCAAGTCCTATACCGTCGGCGGCACCTTCAAGGTGGGGATGAGCCAGTACGACCAGGCCTTCATCTACATGCCCCTGGCCCAGGCTCAGCTGTTTTTCGGCCGGGACACGGGAGTCGACTTTGTGGAGCTCAAGCTCACCGATCCGGATGACGCCGTGGGGATCAAGCCCCTCATCGCCCAGACCTCAGGCCCGGCCTCCATCGTCACCGACTGGACCCAGAAGAATGCCTCCTACTGGGGCGCGCTCCAGGTGGAACGCAAGGTGATGTTCCTGATCCTGACCCTGCTGCTGTTCATCGCGGCGATGAACATCATTTCAGGCTTGGTGATGCTGGTGAAAAACAAGAGCCGGGACATCGCCATCCTGCGAACCATGGGGGCCAGCCAGGGGGCGATCCTGCGGATCTTCTTCATGGCCGGAGCCACCATCGGCCTGTTGGGAACCCTGACCGGCCTGGCCATCGGCGTGCTCTTCTGCACCTATATCGCCCAGATCCAGCAGGCGGTGGAGTGGGCCACCGGGACCCAGGTGTTCAGCGCCGACGTCTATTTCCTGACCCGCGTGCCGGCCAAGATCGACTGGGTGGAGGTCAGCGGCATCGTCGCCGGGGCCCTGGTCATGACCTTCGCCGCCAGCCTGCCGTCAGCCCGGCGGGCCTCCCGCCTCGATCCGGTGGAGGCTCTGCGCTATGAGTGAGGCCCCCAACCTGGTCCTGGCCATCCGGGGCCTGACCCGCACCTACCAGACCGGGGACCGCACCCTGACCGTGCTGGACGGGGCCGATCTCGACGTGATGCCTGGCGAGGTGGTGGGGCTTATCGGGCCGTCAGGCTCGGGCAAGTCCTCTCTGCTGCATGCTGCGGGCCTGTTGGAGCGGCCGACCTCGGGGCAGATCTTCATCGAGGGCCGGGACTGTTCCAACCTCAGCGACGCCGTGCGAACCCGGGTGCGCCTGCACACCATCGGTTTTGTCTACCAGGCCCACCACCTGCTGCCGGAGTTCTCGGCCCTGGACAATGTGGCCCTGCCGCAGATGATCGCAGGCGTTTCCCGCAAGGCCGCCCGGGAGCGCGCCCACTTCCTGCTGGAACAGTTGGGCCTGGCCGAGCGGGTCAAGCACCAGCCGGCCCAGCTCTCCGGCGGCGAACAGCAGCGGGTGGCCATTGCCCGAGCGCTCGCCAACTCGCCCCGCCTGCTGCTGGCAGACGAACCCACCGGCAACCTGGATCCCCACACCTCCGAAGCCGTGTTCGAAAACCTCTACGCCCTGGCCCGCGCCACCGGCGTCGCCGCCCTCGTCGCCACCCACAACATGACCCTGGCCCGCCACATGGACCGGGTGCTGGGGCTCAAGGACGGGAAGCTGGAGACGCAGACGGGGTTTTGAGGGGGGGGGGCTCGTTTGGCCCGGAGAATACGGGTCTCTGGAAGTCTAGTCGCTCGATTCAATCAAACGATTCACCAAGCACGTAGTTTTCCCACGCCGGGAAAGTCCCCGCCTTGAGCACTTTGATCGCCAGTTGACGAGCGAGATCGGTAGCTTGCCCTATGGTCTCGGAGGCTGACGCCTGAATGCTTTGAGAGCCTAGACTTCCGTTGTGAACGGCCTTTGACCGAAAATCGTAAGCTTTCCGCAATAGATCAAAATTGGCTCTTCGATGTGCGGGGTCGCCGCCCAGATAGGCAGCGCCGCGAATTGCTATGCGATACTTTAGCTCGCCCTGATCTCCTAAGTCATGGAGAATTATCGCTTCAAGAGCAATTCCTAAGTCTATGGCCATGTCAACTAAAGACCGGCGGCGCATGGAGAGCGCCAAGCGGTCCACTGCCAATCGAATTACCTCTCTGTGGGGAGCTTGGTGACCGCCAAACGCAGCGAGGATGGATGACAACTCAAATTCTTCAACCTCGAATGGGCTGAGACTCGGCCCCAAAAGGCTAAAATCAAAAATGTCGCCTGAATATGAATATGAGGTTGGAGCAAGCATTCGGGCTGAAGAGTTAGTGAACCTGTGCCACGACGCGACGATTGCAACAGGCTTTCCTGCAACCAATTGTAGGCATCTAACAGCGTCAGATGCGCGACTGTAAATATCCTTATACTCGTCACTCACTGTGGCGGAGGCTGAGGTGCTTCCGTAAGCCTCTAGAGCAGAACCAAATAGTACCCGCCTACTCGCGATCTCGATTTCCAGTGCAGCGGTCGGTTCATTGATGCGGTGCATCATGAATTCACTACCCATTGCGTTCGGGTCACGCTCAAAGCGCTTCCTCTCGCCTAGCGGCAAATTTGCCCAGGGCACAATTTTCATCGTCGGTGCAATGGCCATCGGCTCTCTGCAGGAAACACCGACGAGCGCAAAGGTGGCCAGCAGAGCGCTCTCGCCGGTGGCGGCAAGTAGGCGCAATTCGCTTAGTGTTGCGACGAGGTCGTTGCCTTCCAACTCGGCCCGGATCAGGGCAGACGGGAGGACATGGTCCTGCAAGACGCCCCCTGAATCCAATGATGAGAGCCAGCCCGTCAGAGCTGTAGATAGGAGCGGATCCGATCGAAGGGCGTCTTTGAGCGCTGAGGGCGAGCCGCTCTCGGCATCGAGAAGGGACATGATCACAATCGAGCGATCAATCTCGCGGGTGCCAATATCGAAGTAGGGCTTTACCTCTGCAGCCGCCGCTCGAACTAGCCGGATGAGGCTCCCTTCTTGGCAATGGTCTCGTTCGGACATCGGCGGCCTCTTCATCCCAACCTGAAAGGTACGCCAAGTCGGTGGCGGGAGCTGAGCATGCTGATGCATTAGTTGTCATCACCCCCTTGTCATGAGAACAAAACACGAATAGGAACATACGCAGAACATTCACAGGAGGGGCGTTATGGTTGTTCGTCTGGCGCGGGAATCGCTGGCCTTTGTGTCGGTGGCGGGGTTTGTCTGGATGATGTGCGTGGTGGCGCAACTCGCCGCTTAGGGGGCGGATCAAGCGGTGGAGGGTGATGTGAGCGGGCAGGGCGGAGGAGACGGGTTCGTCCATCTGCGGGTGCGCTCGGCCTATTCGCTGCTGGAGGGGGCCATCAAGACCGATGCGGTGGGCAAGCTGGCGGCCAAGGCCCAGATGCCGGCCGTGGCGCTGACCGACCGGGCCAATCTGTTCGG
>JANPAO010000571.1:0-14133 GCA_031429955.1 Phenylobacterium sp.
CCTCGAGATCCAGGTCGCTCCGTCGCCGTCATGCGCGACTTGCTGGCAGCCTCAAGGGCCACGACCCCGGCCCAATCCCTGGCCTTGGCACGCAAGGTTTTGACCGCAGAGGGAGGGCTGCCCCAGCAGATAGAGGCCCGCGCGGCAATCGCGGCCTCGCCTTGGAGCCGGTTTTGGGCGCGTTATGAGCCCACCGCGAGTTTGAGGCAGCTCAACTGTCCGACCCTGGTGGTGTTTGCAGAGATGGACCTGCAGACCACCCCGCAGGTCCATGCCCCGGCGATTGCGGCGGCCAATCGCGACGCCTGCGCCGTGACCCTGGCAGGTCTCAATCACGCCCTACAGCCGGCGATCACCGGCGCGCCCTCGGAGTACCGGGAGATTGCGACCACCGTGGCACCCGAGGCGCTCTCGATCGTCTGTGACTGGATCGAAAAGGTCGCGCTGGCCTAGGCTGGCGTCTTGGCCCCGATCATCAGCATCGGGTTGAGGTTGCGGCCGTGCCACTTCATCCGCCAGCAGAGGTGGGGTCCGGTGGCGCGACCCTCCATCCCCACAGCTCCGATCACCTGGCCCTGGCTGACCGTCTCGCCGCGGCGAACATCCACCCGCGACTGGTGCAGATAGAGGGTGATCAGGCCCTGGCCGTGGTCGATCATGGTCAGGCCACCCTCAAAGTGCAGGCCGGTCTCAGCGAAGGCCACCAGCCCGGCCGCCGGGGCGCGGATCGGGGTTCCGGTGGGGGCGGCCAGGTCGGCACCATAGTGCGGCGTGCGGGGCTCACCGTTCAGGATCCTCTGACCCCCGAACCTGCCGCTCAGCCGGTATTTGGTCAGGGGGGCGATGAAGCCCGTCTTGAAGCCGTCGATGTCGACGCGGCTGGCAAAGCCCTGAGCCTTGCGGCCCGCTTCGGCCTTGATCCGGGCCAGCAGGGCGGCGCCTGAAGGGTTCACCTGGTTGCCGGCCAGGCCGTTGATGGCCTGGATATCAAAGTCGCCCGGCGCGATCTGAGCGATGTGAGTGGCGTCACCGTCCCTCGTCACCACCCGGATGGTGGCCTGGGGCGGGGCGTCACGGTCAAAGCCCACCACGAAGTAGCCGTCCGGCGAGGCCAGGGTTTCGGCCTGATCATTGAGGAAGACCTGAGCCCGGGGGCTGGTGCGCCCTATGGCATAGCCCCCCTGCTGATAACGACCGGTCAGGGACAGACCTGGCCCAGAGGCCCGGGCCGGGGTCCAGAGACCTAGGGCGCCAAGGCCCAGCAGGGCGCCGCGCCGGTTCAGGGCTGGGTTTCCTGCCAGCGGGCCAGGGAGGCGGCCGGGGTGGCATAGGCCTCCTGCAGGGTGGCGCTCCAATAGCGCAGAGCCTCCAGGGGAACCTTCACCCCAGTGACCGCGCACAGGACGTAGCGACCGGGCTTGAGGACCACGAACTCGCCGTCGCCATAGTGGACGGCAGCCAAGTCGGTGGTGGATCCGGAAAGGTCATGGGCGTTCATGGCGACATCCTAGCTGACCACGTGGGGTCAGAACAGATCACCCTGCGCCGAAGGTGTTGCGGCAGGCTTGGCTGGCCGTGCGGGCCGGGCCGGAGCGGGCGGTGGTTCGGGCGCGGCGCTCGGCGAGCCGTCGAGGGTGGCCTGGCGCGTCGTGTCGGCGAAGACCAGGGAAATACCCTCGCCGCTATGCAGGGAGGCACCGTCCAGGGCCAGGGAACCATCGGCGCGGATCACCTTGGCAAAGCCGCGCCGAGGCGGGGCCTTGGGGTCCAGGGGGGCCAGCAGCTTGGCCTGATAGGCCAGCCGCTCCGTCAGCCGATCCAGACCCCGGTCCAGGGCCGGCTGCAAACGCAGGGCGGTTCTCGCCAGGGCCTGGGCCTGCTGCTCCTGCGGGCGTTGCAACAGGGCCGGGACCAGGCGGGCTGACAGGCGCACCAGCTCATTGCGATGGATCGCGGCATTGCGCTCCAGGCCAGCCGCCAGTCGCTGGGAAATCCCCGTCAGGCGCTCGGTCCGCACCTGGTGGGGGCGCTGCAACAGGGCCGGGGACAGCCGCGCGGAGGTTCGCACCAAGTGGGTTTCGTGCACCGCCACATTGCGGTTCAGCGCCGCCCCCAGCCGGCTGGCGGCCAGGTTGAAGCGCTGGGCGGCCATCTCCACCAGGTCGTGGACCCGGTCCAGCACCCGGCCGGCATTGGCCACCCGGCCGCGCCGATCCTCCACCATCCGGCCGCCGTGGCGATGCAGCCGTGCCGTCAGGTCGAGGGTGGCGGCCCGTAGCTCGGCCAGCACCGGCGTGGCCATCTCGGCTGCGGCCGTGGGGGTCGGGGCGCGACGATCGGAGACATAGTCGATCAAGGTGGTGTCCGTCTCGTGCCCCACCGCCGAGATCAGTGGGATGGTGCCCGCGGCCACGATCCGGGCCAGGCCCTCGTCGTTGAAAGCCCAGAGATCCTCCACCGAGCCGCCGCCCCGGGCGACGATCAGGACATCGGGGCGCGGCACGGGGCCGTCCGGGGTCATGGCATTGAACCGGGTGATGGCGTTGCCCACCTGGGCGCCGGCGGCCTCGCCCTGCACCACCACCGGCCAGACGATCACCCGGCACGGCCATCGGTCACGGATGCGGTGCAGAATGTCGCGGATCACCGCCCCGGTGGGGCTGGTGATCACCCCCACCACCAGAGGCATGGCCGGCAGCGGCTGTTTGCGCCCAGCCTCAAACAGCCCCTCGGCTGCAAGCTTGGCCTTCAGCCGCTCCAACTGGGCCAGCAGGGCGCCGACCCCGGCGGCCTCCATGGTCTCGATGACGATCTGATAGCGGGACCCGGCGGGATAGGTGGTGATCTTGCCGGTGACGATCACCTCCAGCCCCTGTTCGGGCCGGACCGACAGGTTCTTGACCGAACCCTTCCACACCACCCCGTCGATGGCGGCGCGCTCGTCCTTCAGGGTCAGATAGACGTGGCCGTTGCCATGGAAGGTGACCTTGGAGAGTTCCGCCCTCAGCCGCACGAAACCATAGGCGTCTTCAAGGGTGCGCTTCAGCGCAAACGCCAGCTCGGAAACGGAATAGGGCTTGGCGTTGGAGTCGCTCGACTCCGGCGCGAGGTCGGTCATGGCGGGAGCTTAGCGAGGGTCTCGGGAATCCCAAACCCTCGCGATACTCCGGTGCCCTAGATGTAGCGGCGTAGGGAGCGGGCCAGTTCGTTGGGGCCCGAGCGCTTCTTGGCCTGGGCCGGCTGATAGGCAACCCGGGCATGCTCGGTGCAATAGGGGCCGTCATCCTGACGACGGCCGCAGAAGGTGAAGCTGTCGGTGGAAGGATCGCCGATGGGCCACTTGCACATATGGGCACCCAGGGTCAGGACGGTGGCGGTGCCCGGAGCCTCATCGACATAGCGGGTCGGGAGCGGCGCGGGCGCCTGGGGGGTCAGGGGTTCGGCGATGCGGCGCGGGGCGGCTGGTTGCACCACGGCCCGCTGCGGACGCGGAGCCTTGAAGACCGGGCGGGCGGGCTTGGAGGGGGTGGCGCGGCCCGACAGGCCCAGCCGGTGGACCTTGCCGATCACGGCGTTGCGGGTGACCCCGCCCAGTTGCTTGGCGATCTGGCTGGCGGAAAGCCCGTCCTGCCAGAGCTTTTTCAGATTCTCGACCCGTTCGTCCGTCCAGCCCATGGTCTGCCCTCCGCAGTGTCCCGGGAGCCCCGCGCGGCAGACCCAGGATCAATATGTTGTGCCAGCGTCAGCTCTCGCCTCCACCAACTACCAGATATCGTAAACAAATCCTTAAGGGCCACAATAGGCGCCCCTACCTTCGTCCACAGGAACCACATTTAGTGTTGGTTCGGGCCACTCTTGCGCTTGGGCCTCGGGTGGCGCACATCACGGGCTATGAAGGACATGCCCGCCGCCGCAGCCGTTATGCCGCCTCAGCCCCGCGACTATCACGGGGTCAACTGGGCCGGTTTCCGCACCCTCTACCTTCGGGAGATCCGCCGCTTCTGGAAGGTGGGGATGCAGACCCTGGCGGCCCCAGTGGTCACCGCCCTGCTCTATATGATGGTCTTTGTGGTGGCCGCCCAGGGTGCCCGCACCCCCGTCCACGGCGTGGCCTTCGCCACCTTCGTGGCCCCGGGCCTGATCATGATGCAGATCCTCAACAATGCCTTTGCCAACTCGTCCTCCAGCCTGCTTCAGGCCAAGATGAACGGCTTGATCGGCGACTTCCTGACCCCGCCCCTGACGCCGCTGGAGCATGTGGCGGCCTTTGCCCTGGGGGCGGCGACCCGGGGTATCGTGGTGGGGGCCGTGACCTGGCTGGCGATCCTGCCCTTCACCCACCTGCCCATCACCCATCTCTGGGCGGTGCTCTATTTCGGTGCCGGGGCGGCGATGATCCTGGGCATGCTGGGGATCATGGCCGGACTGTGGGCGGAGAAGTTCGACTACATGTCGGCGGTGACCAACTTCATCATCATGCCCATGACCTTCCTGTCGGGGACCTTCTACCTGGTGGACCGACTGCCCGAGCCGTTCCGCAGCGCCAGCCACTACAACCCCTTCTTCTATCTGATCGACGGCTTCCGCTATGGCTTCATCGGCCATGCCGAGGGCGCGCTGGGGGCCGGGGTCGGCATGACCGCAGGCCTGGTGATCGCCTTCTTCTTCACCTGCCTGTGGATGTTCGAGACCGGCTACCGCCTCAAGACCTGAGGTCGCGCCGACACCCCGCCCCGCAACAATTATTGACAGACCAGGGTTCGAAGACGAAAAGGTCGGGCCTTCCTGTCCCCGTCGCCCACGCGCCGGGGACACGTCTCTTTTGGGAGGTATCCCCGTGACTGAAAAGACCGCGACGCAAGCCGCGCCCGTCCCCAGCGATCACATCATGGGCGTGTACAACCGCACCCCGCTGGCGTTCGAGCGAGGCGAGGGTGCGCGACTTTTCACCACCGACGGGGTGGCCTATCTGGACTGCATGGCCGGCATCGCGGTGAACGCGCTGGGCCATGCCAATCCCAAGCTGGTGGCCGCCGTCAAGGACCAGGCCGACAAGCTCTGGCACGTCTCCAACATCTTCACGATCCCGGGCCAAGAAAAGCTGGCCAAGGTGCTCACCGACGCCACCTTTGCCGACGAGGTGTTCTTCACCAATTCCGGGGCCGAGGCCATCGAGTGCGCCATCAAGACGGCGCGCAAGTATCACTGGGCCATGGGCAATCCGGAGCGGATCGACATCATCGGCTTTGAGGGGTCCTTCCACGGCCGCACCCTGGCGGCGGTCAATGCCTCGGGCAATGCGGCCTATCTGGAGGGCTTTGGCCCGCCCATGCCGGGCTTTGTCCACCTGCCCTATGGCGACCATGACGCGCTCAAGGCCGCCATCGGCCCCACCACGGCGGCCATCATCATCGAACCGGTCCAGGGGGAGGGCGGGGCCCGCGCCCTGCCCGACGCCTGCCTGCGGGGCCTGCGCCAGCTCTGCGACGAGCACGGCATCCTGCTGATCTATGACGAGATCCAGTGTGGCCTCGGCCGCACCGGCAAGCTCTTTGCCCACGAATGGGCCGAAGGTGCCGCCCCCGACATCATGGCCGTGGCCAAGGCCCTGGGGGGCGGCTTTCCGGTGGGGGCATGTCTGGCCACCGCCGAGGCCGGTCGCGGCATGACCGTCGGCTCCCACGGCTCCACCTATGGCGGCAATCCCTTGGCCATGGCTGTGGGCTTGGCGGCCATGGAGGAACTCAACAGTGAGGCCCTGCTGGCCCACGTCCGTGAGATCGCCGGCTACTTCACCCAGCAGCTTTCGGGCCTCAAGGACCGCTTCCCCGATGTGGTGGAGGATGTCCGGGGCAAGGGCCTGCTGATCGGCGTCAAGCTCAAGACTCCCAACCGCGAGTTCATGCAGCATGCCCGCGACCAGCACATGCTGATCGCTGGCGGCGGGGACAACTGCGTGCGCCTGCTGCCGCCCCTGAACCTCACCCTGGAGGAGGCTCAGGAAGCCGTCGCCAAGTTTGAAGCTGCCTGTGAAGCGGCCCGAACCTCCGCGAAAGCCGCCGCCTGACGCCACACCGTTCATCCCGGCGAAGGCCGATCTTAGACTCCCCGCTCCCAGGCTGAACCTGGACCCCGGCCATCGCCGGGTTGAGCGGGGATTGGGGGCTTCCCAATGACCCAGGTCAGACACTTTCTCGATCTCTGGCGGATTCCCGCCGCCGATCTGCGCGCCATCTTAGATGACGCCAAGACCCGAAAGGCCGCCCGCCGGGGCTGGACCCAGGGCCGGGTGGACGCCGATGCACCGGGCGCCGAGCGGACGCTGGCCATGATCTTCGAGAAGAACTCCACCCGTACCCGCTTCTCCTTCGATGCCGCCATGCGGCAACTGGGGGGCGACGTGATCATCTCCACGGCCAATGACATGCAGCTGGGGCGCGGCGAGACCATCGAGGACACCGCCCGGGTGCTCTCGCGCATGACCGACGCGGTGATGATCCGCGCCAACAACCATGCCGACCTGGAAACCTTCGCCTCGGTGTCCAGTGTGCCCCTGATCAATGGCCTGTCGGACAAGAGCCACCCCTGCCAGATCCTGGCCGACCTGCTGGCCTTCGAGGAACGCTGCGGCCCGGTGGCCGGAAAGACCTTCGCCTGGGTGGGGGACGGCAACAATGTCTGCTCAACCTTCATTCACGCCGCCCCGGTGTTCGGCTTCCAGCTCAAGATCGCCAGCCCCGCCAAGTACCACCCCGACCGCACCGACCTGGCCCGCGCTGCCGACCTCCAGGGCCGCATCCTGGTGACGCAGGACCCCGCCGAGGCCGTGGCCGGTGCCGACTGCGTCATCACCGACACCTGGGTCTCCATGGGCGACACTGACCGCGATGACCGCCTGGCCGCCCTTGGCCCCTACCAGGTGACCGAGGCCCTGATGGCCCGCGCCAACCCCGGTGCGGTCTTCATGCACGACCTGCCCGCCCACCGGGGCGAGGAGGTCACCGGCGAGGTTCTCGACGGCCCCCGCTCCCTGGCCTGGGACGAAGCCGAAAACCGCATCCACGCCCAGAAGTCGATCCTGGCCTGGTGCTTTGGGAAGATTTAAGGGGCTGGCCGGGACGGGCTCGTGGCGGAGGGCGTCCACACCTCACCCGATCGTCCTGGCGTGCAACGTTCGAACCTCGCCCATCTCCCCCTGAACGTCATGGGCGGGCTTGTCCCGCCCATCCATGATCTCCGCATTTGGGAGAGGGGTGCGGCGGCTATGCGGATGGCCCTTGCGGGACCACGGAGATCATGGGTCGCCGGGACCAGGCCCGGCGATGACGTGCTGGTGGTTGAGTACCGGAATTGAAGGCCTGCTTCCGGGCACAGGTCCAAACGGGGCATTCAACCTCCTGCAGACCAAAGCTGGCGCCACAGAACGTGGGCCGTGCCACCGCCCGGTCCCTCCCAGCCGCGGCAACCAACTGAGCCCTGGTGCTGCCGGCAAGGATGGCGGCAATATCGACGCCTAGAGCCCTTTCCCTTTGGACGGTACCGTCCAAAGGGGAAGGGCTCTAATTCAAAAAGTTAGAGCATGTTTCGATCCGATAACCGGTTCCCACTTATCGGAACATGCTCTAGCAGGGATAAGAATCGGGAGCCTTCCATGAAGATCGACAACACCATCGCAGCCGTCGTCACAGGCGGTGCCTCGGGACTGGGTCGTGCGAGCGCCGAAGCCCTCGCCGCCGCCGGGGTCAAGGTGGCCATCTTTGATGTCAATGAGGGCGGCGGCCAGGAGGTGGCCAAGGCCATCGGCGGCCTGTTCTGCAAGGTCGACATCACCTCCGAGGACAGTGTCGTCGAAGGCTACGCCACGGCCCGGGCGGCGCACGGACAGGAACGGATCGTGGTCCACTGCGCCGTCGTATCGGGCGGCGGCAAGACCATCTCCTTCGACAAGGAGACCGGCAGCTACAAGCGCAACCCCACCGAGATGATCGCCCGCGCTGCCGACGGGATCTTCACGGCCAGCTACCGGATTGCGTCCCACGCGGCGCTGGGAATGGCCAATTCCGACCCGCTTAACGAGGATGGGGAACGCGGCTGCATCATCCTGACATCGTCGGCAGCCTCTCAGGACGGCCAGGTCGGTCAGGTCGCCTATGGCGGTGGCAAGGGTGCGGTCAATTCCATGGTCCTGCCCATGGCGCGCGACCTGATGGATCTGGGCATCCGGGTGAATGCGATCCTCCCTGGAACCTTCGCCACACCGCCGATGCTGGCGGTGAAAGATAGGGCCCCGTCGATCTTCGCGGGTCTTGCCGCCTCCGTGCCCTTTCCCAAGCGACTGGGCAATCCGCCGGAGTTTGGAAGCCTGGTCCTGGAACTTGCGCGCAACGGGTACTTCAATGGGCAGTGCATTCGCCTCGATGGCGCCATCCGAATGCCCCCAAGGTAATCCCACCGCGCCCCCGATCGCGATATTCGGAGAGGCTGTGTTCGGACCAGGAGCGGACCCTTGCGAGGTCGGCCTCCTGGCACCGGCGACGGCCTGATCCTCGCGGTTTTAGGAGAGGAAGATGTCGGGCGGGGAGGTCATGCGCCCGGCTCCGACCGGTCCCATAGTCGTTGGAAGTGCTGGAGGTAAATCTCGAGCGTGGCGCTCTCGGCGAACCAGCGCCGCAGCCGCCATTCCATATGATCGCGGCGCAACCCAGGCTCCAACTCACGGGCCCGCAGGATGTGAGCAAACGCCTCGTCATCGCCACCAAGGACGCTGCAGGTGATGGCGAGCTGGACAACATACGGGGAGCCTGTCGGACAAGCGGCGACAGTACGCGCCTGCGCGACGCGCGCCTGTTCCCACAGGGCTTCCCGCACATAGGCCGCGCCAACCCAACTCAACGCGGCCCATGTCATGTGCGAGCCCGGCGCCAAACGCACAAGGGCTTCGGTACTTGCGACACATTCTTCCAGTTGGCCTAGAAGCGAATGCGCGCCTGCCATGGCCTGCAACGCCATGTCGTTGGCGGGACTGAGCTGCAAGGCCCGCTCCGCATAGAGGAGGGCTTCTTTCGGCAGGTTGGCCAACTTCAGCGCCATCGACGCATAGCCGAGGACCTGCGCATTGCCCGGGTCAAGTGCAATGGCCGTTTCAGCGCGCGCCAGAATGCGCTGCGCGGTCGCCGGGTCGATAGGAGAGAACAAGTTGTATTCGACACCCTCTCCGAAAGCCAGAACGCTCTGTGCGAGGCCGTAGTCAGGCGCGATCGCGACAGCGCGCCTCGCTTCTTCCAGCATCCGTCTCGCGTTGTCGCTTGAGGGGGCACGAAAGAAGCCCACAGCGCGCATGACCGCTTCCCAGGCGCTGGGGCCGCCAGGCTTTCCAAGCGCGCGCTGCATCTCAATGCGGTTCAGGTGCGAGCCAAGATGGGCGGCGACCTCGACGACGAGGTCCTCCTGCAGGCTCGATAATTCTGCCAACGGACGATCAAACTTCGCGGTCCAGAGGACTTCGCCCGTCGCCGCCTCCAGGAGCTGGGTGGTGACCCGCAGGTTCGCGCCCACGCGCCGCACATTGCCCTCCAGCAAATAGCGCACTCCCAGTTGCCGCCCCACGGCCGCCAGATCGGTGACAGCGGCGCGCGAGAGGTTTGCGGTTGCGGTTGAGCCGAGCACGCGCACATTGGCGCCCTGCGACAGCGCAGAGATGACATCCTCGACCATGCCCTCGGCAAAGACCTCGTCTTCGGGCAAGTTGGAGCGGTTGGTGAAGGGCAACACCGCCAGCGAGGGGGCTGATCCGCTATGGCCAGGCTTGACGGTTTCCTCAAGGTTTGGCGCGGCGAGCAGGGCGGGTGCGGTTTCTGCTACCGGCGCCGAGTCTTTCGCCACGAAGCGCCTGACGTCCGCGAGAAAGCCCACCCACGCCTGATCCGCCGCATCCCCTTGCCAATGCGAAAGCTCTGCGGTTTGCGTCAGCTCGAACATGATCGGCCGGTCGCAGGGCTCGATCATGCAGGGAACGAGGGTCTTGTTGCGATCCGCGAGTGTGGCTTCGGCGCGGACCCAGCGGGATTGCACGGACTTGCGCGACCACAGCACTACCACGGCCTTTGCCGTGCGCAGCGCCGTCTCCGTCACCTCGTCATAGGCCTCACCTGCCTTCAGCGTCGCATCCCACCAGACGTCAAAACCCTCAGCCGAAAACGTCTCGGCGAACCGTCGCGCGACGGTCTGGTCCTCGCGGTTATAGGAAAGGAAGATGTCGGGCAGCAGAGTTCCCCAGTCCTGAACGCAAGACGACTACAGGAGCCCGTGGCAGAGGTCGATTCCGTGATTGGATGCGGATCAGCCGTTAGGTCCGCTCTCCACCCATCTGAGACTCAGGCAGGGACCGCGTCTGGGCAGCAGCACGGCCGTGTCCGCGGCGGTGCCATGGGTCAGATTCTATCCCCAGGAAACCATCTACGACCTGCGGGCCTCCATCGGGCCGGACAAAATGGCCCCTCCTCGGTTGAGGGCTGGGGCGTGACCCGCAAGCCAAGGCTCGCAAACCTGGCCCCATCCCCCTATATGGCCCGCCCATGACCACTGAAATCACCCCCGCCCCCGACGACCTCGTCGCCCCGTTCCAGATCGAGGGCGAGACCGTCCGCGGGCGCCTGGTGCGGATGGGGGCCAGCGTCCACCAGATCCTGGCGGCCCACGCCTATCCCGAGCCGGTGGCCAACCTGCTGGGGGAGGCCTGCGCCCTGGCTGCCCTGGTGGGCTCCAACCTGAAGTTCGAGGGCCGGCTGATCGTCCAGGCCCAGGGCGATGGGCCCGTCCGCTATGTGGTGGTGGACTACGACACCGACGGTGCCCTGCGCGGCTATTGCCGTTACGACGAAGAGGCTGTGGCCAAGGCGGCCTCCGGCTTTCTGCGCCCCGGCGCCAAGACCTTGCTGGGGGAGGGGGTCTTCATCATGACCGTCGACCAGGGCGCCGACATGGAGCGCTACCAGGGCATCACCACCATCGAGGGCGAGACCCTGGCCCTGTGCGCCGAACAGTACTTCGCCCAGTCCGAACAGACCCCCACCCGGGTGCGTCTGGCCGTGGGGCAGGCCGATCTGGGGCAGGGCTTGCAGTGGCGGGCCGGCGGCATGCTGATCCAGAATATCGCCGAGGACGAGAACCGCGGCCCCACCGCCGAGGCCTGGGTCCGCACCCAGGCCTTCTTCGAAACCATTGGTGAGGACGAGTTGATCGACCCCACCCTGTCGGCGGAAACCCTGCTGTTTCGCCTGTTCCATGAGGACGGGGTGCGGGTGTTTGCGGCCAAGCCGCTGCGGGCCGCCTGCCGCTGTTCCCAGGACCGGATCGAGAGCGTCCTGACCTCCTTCTCCGCCAGCGAACGGGCCGACATGGTGGAGGACGACGGAACCATCAAGGTCACCTGCGAATACTGCTCCAGCACCTATCTGGTGGACCCGGTGGCCCTGACGGCGCGGGCCTGAACCCCGCCGGTATCACGGGTGTCGGGCGGCGATGGGGGCTAGAATAGGGCCACGCCGCGTCGCCTGAGGAATTCAATGACCGCCCGCCCGATCCGTCCCCGTCGGTTCTCCGCGCTGCGTGACTTTCTTCAGCAGGAGGCGGCGGGCGGCTATGTCCTGATGGTGGCCGCAGCCCTGGCCCTGATGGTCGCCAACTCGCCCCTGGCCGGGACCTATTTTGCGACCCTGCATCTAGAGATCGGGTTCGCGCCCCTGGGTCTGGAAATGAGCCTGCTGCACGGGATCAATGACGGGCTGATGGCCCTGTTCTTCCTGCTGGTGGGGCTGGAGATCAAGCGCGAGGTGCTGGACGGTCAGCTTTCCAAGCCCTCCAAGATCCTGTTGCCGGGGCTTGCGGCCCTGGGCGGCGTCATCGTCCCGGCCCTGATCTTCCTGGCCTTCAACGGCGCAGACCCGGCCCGGCGGGCAGGTTGGGCGATCCCGTCGGCCACGGATATCGCCTTTGCCCTGGGGGTCCTGGCCCTGCTGGGGTCCCGCGTCCCCAGCTCTCTGAAGATCTTCCTGACGGCCATCGCCATCCTCGATGACCTAGCCGCCATCGTGATCATCGCCCTCTTCTACACCGCCCAGCTTCATCTGGCGGCGCTCGCCGCCGCGGGTGGGGTCCTGGCCCTGCTGCTGGTCCTCAACCGGCTGAAGGTCAACGCCCTGTGGCCCTATCTGCTGGCCGGTCTGGCGCTCTGGTATTTCGTCCTGCAGTCAGGGGTTCACGCCACCCTGGCCGGGGTGGCCCTGGCCATGGTCATTCCCTTGAACCGCACACCCGGTCGTCCCGATGATGCCAACTCGCCCCTGCACCGGCTGGAGCACGCCCTGCACCGGCCCGTGGCCTTCCTGGTGGTGCCGCTGTTTGGATTTGCCAATGCGGGCCTGTCCTTCGCCGCCTTCACCCCGGCTGCGGTTCTGGACCCCGTGCCGCTGGGTGTGGCCCTGGGGCTGTTCGTCGGCAAGCAACTTGGCGTCTTCCTGACGGCCTGGGGGGTGGTGCGCCTGGGCTGGGCCGACATGCCCCGCGACGCCTCCCTGGCCCAGCTCTACGGCGTAGCGGTGCTGTGCGGCATCGGCTTCACCATGAGCCTGTTCATCGGGGGCCTGGCCTTCACCGACCCGATCCTGGTGGACGAGACCAAGATCGGGGTCCTGGCCGGCTCCCTGGCCTCAGCCCTGCTGGGCCTGCTGGTCCTCAGGTTGGCAAAGTCCGAACGCTAAGCCCGGTCCAGGGCCCGGCTGACATCGCGGATCAGATCCCCCGCGCCCTCCAGACCGACGCTCATCCGTACCCACCCCTCGGTCAGGCCGATCTCCAGCCGCTCGGCCTCGGGCATGGAGCGGTGGGTGGTGGTGCAGGGGTGGGTCGCCATGGACTTGGCGTCCCCCAGATTGTTGGAGATATCGACGATGGCCAGGGCGTCCAGGAACCGCCACGCGGCCTCACGGCTTCCCAGGTCAAAGGCCACCACATTGCCGCCGCCGCTCATCTGGTTGGCGATGATGGCCGCCTGAGGATGATCAGGCCGGCCGGGATAGATCACCCGCAGGGTCTTGGCGTGGGCGGCGATGGCGTCGGCCACCTTGGCGGCGTTCTGGGTCTGGCGGCTGACCCGCAGCTCCAGGGTCTCCAGTCCCTTGATCAGCACCCAGGCATTGAAGGGCGATAGGGCCGGCCCAGTGTGCCGCAGGATGTCCTTGTAGCTCTGCGTCATCAGCTCGGTGCTGCCAAGGATCGCGCCCCCCAGCACCCGGCCCTGGCCGTCGATATGCTTGGTGGCGGAATAGACGACGATGTCGGCCCCGAGCGCCAGGGGCTTCTGATAGATCGGGGTGGCAAAGACATTGTCCACCACCAGCTTGGACCCGGCGGCGTGGGCCACCTCGGCCACGGCTCCGATGGCGGTGATTTCCAGCAGCGGATTGGCCGGGGTCTCCACCAGAAAGGCCTTGGTATTGGGGCGCACCGCGTTCTTCCAGGCCTCGATGTCGGTGGCATCCACATAGGTCACCTCGACCCCGAAGCGCGGCATCCACTCCGACAGGATCCAGCGGCAGGAGCCGAACAGGGCCCGGCCGGCCACGATATGGTCGCCGGCCCGCACCAGACCCTGCAGGGCCACGTGGACCGCGGCCATGCCAGAGGCCGTGGCCCGGCACAGCTCTGCGCCCTCCAGCAGGGCCAGCCTGTCCTCGAACATCTGGGTCGTGGGGTTGCCGAAGCGCTGATAGATGAAGCCGTCATCCTCGCCCGAAAACCGGCGGTCGGCGGCCGCAGCGCTATCATAGGCAAAGCTCTGGGTCAGATAGAGCGCCTCGGAGATCTCCCCATAGGGTGACCGCATCAGGCCGCCGCGCACCAGCTTGGTGGCTTCCTGCCAGTTCTTGGGATCTTCGGCCATGAGAGCTCCTCTTCGCAGGTCTTGGAGCCTTACCTCTGCGCGGCCCATACTGGCCAAGATTCCACAGCGAGGGGCTCAAAGACCGGGCGCATCAACCTCATGCTGCGGGGCGTGGTCAAGCTTGGCCGTTCGCCGTCCGGCTGAATCGTCTTCACCCGTGCTCAAAAAGTCGGCAACCTGCGCTCAATCCTTGG
>JANPAO010000572.1:0-5637 GCA_031429955.1 Phenylobacterium sp.
GCCAGGGCGATGATGGCCCGCTCGGGATGATCGATACCGGCCCAGATCAGCACCAGGGGGGCGATGGCCACCACGGGCGTCACCTGCAGCACCGAGGCGAGCGGTCGCACGGCCCGGTCGATCAGGGGGCTCAGGCCCACCAGCAAGGCGACGGCCTGGGCGCTAATACTGGCGATTGCCAGGGCCAGCAGCGCCACTGACAGGGTGTTCCAGGCCGCCTGCAACAGGCTGGCGGTGTCGGTGGCTAGGGCGACCGCCACATCGGACGGGGCCGGCAGGAAATAGGCCGGCACGCCGGTGACGTGACAGGCGATCTCCCAGGCCCCCAGCAGCAGGGCGATCAGGGCAAAGGGGGCCAGGGTGTCCAGCAGACGGTTCATGCGGCAGCCCCCGCCAGCAACAGGTCCGACACCGCCTCGGCGGCCTGACGAAAGTCCGCTGTGGTGCGGAATCCGGTGGGTCGGGGCAGGGGGCCAGGAACGGTGATCTCCCCGGCAATGCGGCCCGGTCCCCGGGTCACCACGGCAACGCGGCTGGCCATATAAGCAGCCTCCTCGACATTGTGAGTGACGAAGATGATGGCCGGCTGGGTCTCGCGCCACAGGGCCAGGACATCGTCGGCCAGGGCGCGGCGGGTGATCTCATCGAGGGCGGCGAAGGGCTCGTCCAGCAACAGCAGCCGGGGCTCGGTCACCAGGGCCCGGGCCAGGGAGGCCCGCATGGCCATGCCGCCAGACAATTGCGCCGGCCGCGCCTGCTCGGCGCCGGCCAGGCCCACGCGCGCCAGGGCCGCTTCGGCGCGCTCATGGGCCACCTTTCGCGGCACGCCGGCCAGCTCCAAGGGCAGGGCGACATTGGCCAGGGCGGTCATCCAAGGCGCCAGGGTCGGGGCCTGGAAGACCACCGAGGTCTCACCACGCCCGGCGGTGCGGGTCACGGTTCCCCGGGTGGGGGCCTCCAGACCGGCCAGTAGCCGCAGGGCCGTGGACTTGCCACACCCTGAAGGCCCCACAAGAGCGATGATCTCGCCGGGCGCCACACTCAGGGAGAATGGGCCCAAAGCCTTTCCGCGTTTGGGATAGTCAACCTCGACGGCTTCAAGCGCGACGACAGGGGACATCAGGCCTTAACTACTTCGAGGTCGGCGGTGCGACAAACTGCAGGGTGTAGGCCTTCTTGTAGTCCAGGGTCTTGGGATAGACGCCCTGATCCGACGCCAGCTTAAAGAACTCTGCCCAGCGGGCGTCGCTCATGGTGCCGATCCCGGCGGTCTTGGCCTCGCCGCCGTCAATGATGCCGTAGCTGCGCATCTTCTCGCGGGCCTGGTCCAGCACGTCCTGCGACATTTCGGGGTTGTCCTTGCGGATCAGGGCGTCGGCGGGCTTGGGGTCGCCATAGAGGTAATCCTTCCACCCCTGGGCCGAGGCCTCAACGAAGGCCTTCACGGCGGCAGGATGGGAGTCGATCAGGCTCTGGGGCACCATGATCATGGTGGCGTAGCTGGGATAGCCGTTGTCGGCCAAAAGGAAGACCTTGGGCTTCAGCTTGGCCTCCTTCTCCAGCGTATAGGGCTCGCTGGTGACATAGCCCTGCTGGGCGACGCGCTTGTCAGCCAGGAAGGGGGCGGAGTTGAAGGTGTATTTGCGGATCTGATCATCGGTGAATCCATACTTGGACTTCAGCCAGATCCAGAAGGCGGTGACCGAGGCGTCCGACAGCAGGATTGGGTGGCCCTTCAGGTCGGCGATGGACTCGATCCCCTGGTCGGGGTGGGCGATCAGGACCTGAGGGTCCTTCTGCATCATGGCGGCGACCGCCTTCACGGGCACGCCTTCCTGGGCCATGTTCAGGGCGATGAAGCTGTTGGAGCCCATACCGGCTTGGACCGCGCCGGCGGCCAGCAGTTGCGGTACGTTCACGCCCGGACCGCCCTGGACGATCGACACCTTCAGGCCGCGCTTGGCGTACTCGCCACTGGCCAGGGCGGCATAGAAACCGCCGTGCTCGGCCTGGGCCCGCCAGTCGGTGGCGAACTTGATCTCTGTCGGTTGACCGGGTGCCGGGGCGTCGTTTTTCTTGGCGGGAGAACAGGCGGTCGCAAGGACGGCCAGGGCGACGACAGCGATAAGGCGCAGGGTGTTCATGATCTCTCCCACCTGGATCTTTGCCAGACTTAAGCCGAGCCGGTCGCGCTTCCAAGGCGGCTCTGCGTGTTCGAAGCCGAAACATCGGCCCGACCGCCCATAGCAAGAGGGCGGCGCAGCGGTTGCCCGTTGCGTCGCCCTCTCATCCAGATCCGTTGGGGGATCTGTGCCCAAAGGTCGATCTGCGACTTCGAACGCGGGGTTACCCGCAGGTTTCCGTCACCGACCGGTGTCTGCCGAGGGTGAAGGTCCCGGCTCTCACCGCGTCCCTTCCCTCGAAGACCTCCTGCTCGCCTCTGCGCCCCGTTTCCGGTGCCGCCCGCGCCGCAGTTCCTCTCGACAAGTTGAGCCTCCACCCGAAACGCTGATCGCGCAATGACCGCCTCGATCAGGCTTGTGAACCGATGTTCGGCCAACGGTGGATATCTGGTGATTGGTCGGGGAGTTGTCGAGAATTGCCCTGCAAAATCAATTTCTGCATTGATCCACAGCATTGCGATGCTCCAACGCAGGGGCGGTTATCTACCGGCCTCGAGCGCTTCGCGCTGCTCCTCAAGGGTCATCCAGTCTTCCTCGGCCTTGGCCAGGTCGGCCTGGGCGGCGGCATGGGCCTTGCTCAGGGCGTCGAACTTGCTGGGGTCGCGGGCATAGAGGGCCGGGTCGGCCATGTCGGCCTCCAGCTTGGCGATCTTCCCCGGAAGACTGGCCATCAGGGCCTCGGCGGTGGTCAGCCGGTGTTGGTCCTTGAAGGACAGCTTGGTGGCCTTGCGCGGTTCGGCGGGCCGTGGCGTGGCCTTGGCCGCGACGGAGCTGGGTGCCTCGGCGATGGCCCGGAAGTAGCCGGGGTTCTGGGTCAGGAAATCCTGCCATCCGCCAGGGGTCTCCACCACATCGCCCCGCCCGTTGAGGGCGATGGTGGAGGTGGCCAGCCGATCGATGAAGTCGCGGTCGTGGCTTACCAGGATCAAGGTGCCCTCGAAGTCAGCCAGCAGATCCTCCAGCAGGTCCAGGGTGTCCATATCCAGGTCGTTGGTGGGCTCGTCCAGGATCAGCAGATTGGCCGGGGTCGCCAGGGCGCGGGCCAGCAGCAACCGATTACGCTCGCCCCCCGATAGGCTGCGGACCGGCTGGCGGATCTGGGCCTCAGTGAACAGGAACTCCTTGGCATAGGAAACCACGTGCTTGGGAAAGCCCCGCACCATCACTTGGTCGCCCCCTAGGGGAGTGAGGACATCCCGCAGCATCATGTCGGGCTTCAGGTCGGCCCGGGCCTGGTCGATATAGGCGGTCTCCAGATTGGCCCCCAACTTCACCGAGCCGGTGTCGGGGGCCAGGTCCCCCAGCAGCAGCTTCACGAGGGTGGTCTTGCCCGCCCCGTTGGGTCCGACAATGGCCACGCGGTCGCCGCGCAGGATGCGGGTGGAGAAGCTCTTCAGCAGCACCCGATCTCCGAAGGCCTTCGACACCCCCTTGGCCTCGATCACTCTCTGACCCGAGAGACCGGAGGAGGCGATGCCCATCGTCATCTCGCCGCGGGCTTCCTTCAGCCGTTCGACCTTGACCTGCCGCAGATCCATCAAGGCGCGACGACGGCCCTCATTGCGCGCGCGCCTTCCGGTAACGCCCCGCTGCAGCCAGTGCTCCTCGCGCTCCAGCTTCTTGTCGATCTTGCGGCCTTCCTCGGCCTCGGCAGCCAGGATGGTATCGACCCAGGGATCAAAGGCGGCAAACCCCTTGTCCAGCCGGCGGATCTTGCGGTGTTCCAGCCAGAAACAGCGCTGGGTGGTCCGCTCCAGAAAGGCCCGGTCGTGGCTGACGATCACCATGGCCGCGCGGCTGGCGGCCAACTCGGCCTCCAGGGTCTCGATGGCCAGGATGTCCAGGTGGTTGGTGGGCTCGTCCAGCAGCAGCAGGTCTGGATCTTCAGCAAAGGCCCGGGCCAGGGCCGCGCGACGGATCTCGCCCCCCGACAGACCGGCGGTCGACTTCTCCGGATCGATGCCGAAGATGGCCAGAGCGCCCTGGGCCCGATGGTCGGCCGCGCCACCTGCGGTCACGTGGTCCAGCAGGGTGGCACCGACGATCTCGGGTTCCTGCGGCACATAGGCGATGCGCACCGCCGGCTGCACAGCCCGCTCGCCATCATCGGTCTGGATCTGGCCGGCCAGCACTTTCAGCAGGGTGGTCTTGCCGGCCCCATTGCGCCCCACCAGGCAGGCCCGCGACCGGGGCTCCACCGACAGATCGACTCCGTCGAACAGCATCTTGGGGCCGTCGGCGAGGCGAACACTCTTCAGGGCGAGGATGGGCGGCTTCATGCGGCGTTCGACATAGCGGCCGCCAGCCGGGAAGCAAGCCTAGAGAGCGTGATGGGTCGCGAGATCGGTTAACGCACGCAAGTCCGCGCATCCCGCCGAAGGCCTACCCTCTCGCTCCCGTCTCCCAAAGGTCATCCCGGTTTCCGCAGCACGCGGAAGACCGGGACCTATAGACACCGATCTGTCCTGAGAACCCCGCGCCTATGGGTCTCGGACAAAGCTCCGCCTTTCCGGAATGACAGCCTTGTTTGGGTGCAGCCCATAGGGCCTTCGCAGGGACGAGCGGGCAGGGTTAGAACGGGATCTCTTCCACCGGGGCCTTGACTTCTGGCACCGGTTCCGGCGCCTCAGGCGGGATCGCGGCCTGGGCGTCGCGGGCCGCGGCACCGAACTCGCCAGCCAGGTCCTCATAGAAGGCGTTGCGCGGGTCGGCCTCCATCTCCGAGGGGGGGTCAGGCAACAGCCACTCGAAGTCCCGGACCGGCAACTTCTCGTGGGCGACAATCATGAACTGGCGCCAAATCGCCGCCGACATGACCCCGCCGGTGATGCGGTTCATGGGCTTGTCATCGTCATTGCCCACCCAGACCCCGGCCACATAGTCGGGCGTAAAGCCCACAAACCAGGCGTCGCGCCAGTTCTGGCTGGTGCCGGTCTTGCCAGCCGCAGGCCGGCCAAAGTTGGCGCGGGTGCCAGTGCCGTTGGTGATTACCCTCTTCATCATCTTCACCATCATGCTGGCCCGCGCGACATCGTAGGCGGGCACTGGTGACGAGGTCTGATGCAGGAAGACCGGCTGGCCGGTGATGGTCTTGATCTCATCGACCATATAGGGCGTGATCCGGTTGCCGCCGGTCTGAAAGACCTGGAACCCCGACACCATCTCGATCAGCGGCACCTCATAGGAGCCCAGGGCCACCGACAGGTTCGGGCTGGCCGGGATGGTGGTCAGGCCAAACCGCCGGGTCAGTTCGCTGATGGCCGGACCGCCGACCTCCTGGGCCAGCTTGACGGCCACGGTGTTGATCGACTGGGCCAAGGCGGTCTCCAGGGTCACCGCCCCGCGATAGCCGCCGCCGTAGTTTTCCGGCTTCCAGTCGCCGAACTTCACCGGCCCGTCGATCCGCACATCGGTGGGCATGATGCCCTTTTCGAGGGCGGCGGCGTAGACAAAG
>JANPAO010000573.1:0-3397 GCA_031429955.1 Phenylobacterium sp.
CGCCGCAAGGGCGTCGTCTACATCATCAACAAGACCAACCCGCGCTTCAAAGCCAAGCAGGGCTGAGGACGCCGAGGTTTCAGATGCCCAAGGCGGTTATCTGGGACGTTGGAAATGTGGTGGTTCGCTGGAACCCGCGCACACTCTATTCGAAGATCTTCCCAGAACCGGTCGCTTGCGACCGGTTTTTGGCGTCGGTTTGCACCATGGCCTGGCACCTCAGCCACGACCTTGGGATCAGCTTCGCCGACAATCGTGCGCCGCTAGTCGCGCAATATCCGGAGTTCCGCGCCGAGATTGAGGCCTGGGAGTCGCGCTGGTGGGAGATGTTCTCCGGAACCATTCCGGAGACAGAGGCTGCCATTGAGGCCCTGCACGCCGTGGGGGTCCCGCAATATGGCCTCACCAACATGTCCGATGAGACCTATGCTGGCACCATGGCCATGAGCCCGGCCTTTGCCTACCTGCGTGACATCGTGGTCTCCGGACGCGAGGGGTTGATCAAGCCAGACCCGGCCATTTATGCCTTGACCTGCCAGCGGTTTGGCCTGGCCCCCCAGGACATCCTCTTTATCGACGACAGCCTTGCCAATGTCGAAAGCGCCCGGGCCTTTGGCATCGACGGCCACCACTTCACCGACCCCTCAGAGCTCTGGCCGGCCCTTGCGGCGCGGGGGCTGCTGTAGGTCGAACTGCTGCCCCTAGTTCTGCAACAGACTTCCCGCGATCAAGCCCAGGTGCGAGGTGATCAGGTGCTCGCGCTCGACCCAGGGAAAGCCTGGCTTGGCAATCATCAGCGACACCAGGCCATGCATGCCCGACCAGGTGCTTTGGGTCAGGGTCTCCGGATCAAGATCCACCGTCAGACCACGGGCGTGCAGGTCGGTGATCATGGCCCGGAGCACGCCATAGGTGGACTGGGTCGCCGGTGACAGGGATTGGGGCAGCCAGCTTCGGACCTGGGCATTGTCGGCCATGAAGGCGATCCGGTACATGTCGGGATGGCTCAGCCCGAAATCGACGTAGATCCGCAGCATCGCCACCAGCTCGTCTCGGCTTGCGACATCGCCCTTGGCCCCCAGCGCCAAGGCCTGAGCCAGGAGGGCGAAGGCCCGGTTCTGAAGTTCGGCCCCAATGTCATCCTTGGTGGGAAAATAGGCATAGAGGGTCGGCTGGGAGATCCCCACAGCCTGGGCGATCTGCCGGGTCGAGACCGCATAGACGCCAAATTCGCTGAAGAGCCGCAACGCGGCGGCGAGGATTTCCTCCCGGCGCTCGGGGCCCTGTCCCTTGGCCTTCCGAGGTGAGCGTTCGGTGGGCAAATTCATGGATGTATACCTGTCATGCATGGCAGGGCCTTGACAATCCACCGTCATCTATCACTGATCACTTATCAACGATTGGTTATGGAGACACCGGTGGGTTCGGGGCGTTTACAGAGATCGCGCCACGTTCGCGCCGGAGCGGTGGCGGCTATCCTGCTGGCCGCCACCGCAGCCTGTCGCGCGCCGCCCGCACCCCCACCAAAACCGCCCCCGCCGAGCGTGGAGGCGGTGGTGGCTCGCTCGGCGGAGTCGGGGGATCAGCTCAGCGCCACCGGGCAGTTGGAGCGCGCCCGGGAAATGACGCTGTCGTTCCGCATTCCTGGCGTCATCACCCGCCTGACCGTGGATGACGGCGACCGGGTCGTGGCCGGGCAACTTCTGGCGTCGGTGGATCCCACCGGCGTCGCGGCCGCTGAAAGCCGCGCCCTGGTAGAGGTCGAGCGTGCCCGTCGCGACCTGGCTCGCGACCAGACCCTGTTCGAAAAGGGCTTCGTCAGCCGCCAACGGCTCGACGACCGCGCCAGTGCCGTGGCCGCCGCCCAGGCCGGGGTCAATGCGGCGGCCTTTGATCGGAGGTGGAGCCGCCTGGTGTCCCCGGCCTCCGGTGTCGTGTTGCAACGCTTGGCTCAGGCCGGCGAAGTGGTCCAGCCCGGCCAAGCGATCTTGAGGATCGCTGACGAGACCAGCCCGCTCATTCTGCGCGCGCCCCTGTCGGATCGTGATGTCAGCCGCGTGCGTCCTGGTCAGATGGTCTCCGTGCGTGTCGACGGCCTGCCTGCCGACGTCCCCGGCCGCGTGGTCCGGGTGGGCGAACGGGCCGGTGCCCAGACCGGAGCGGTGGACGTCGAGATCGAGATCGTGGGGGGGCAGACCCTGCGCAGCGGCCAGGTGGCCACGGCCCAGATTGCCGTGGGTCCAGCGACGGCAGCCACCTTTGCCCGCGTCCCGGCCGAAGCCATTCTCGAAGCTGATGGCGCGCGCGCCTTTATCCTGGTGGTGGAGGGTGGTGGTGTGGCGCGGCGTCGCGCTGTCGGCTTCGGCGGCTTCCTGGACGATGACGCCCTGGTGAGCGGCCTGGCCCCGGATGCCCGTGTGATCACGGCCGGCGCTGGATTTGTCGCGGACGGCGAGCGCGTCACCATGGTCGATCCGGCACGCCCGCCCAAGCCACCCAAGCCCGGCGTCGCCAGATGAGGTTCGACATCGCCGCATTTGCGGTCCGCAACTGGCAGTTCACCCTGGTGGCC
This sequence comes from Phenylobacterium sp., assembly GCA_031429955.1. Classification (GTDB taxonomy): domain Bacteria; phylum Pseudomonadota; class Alphaproteobacteria; order Caulobacterales; family Caulobacteraceae; genus Phenylobacterium. The sequence continues at coordinate 2,573 of JANPAO010000573.1, forward strand.
TTTGGCCTGATGACCCTGCTGGGGGTGAATGCCCTGGTCTCCACCCCCCGCTCGGAAGACCCGCACTTCCCGATCCCCATCGTCACCGTCCAGGCGGTTCTGCCCGGCGCTGAGCCCGCCGAGGTGGAGCAACTGATCGCCGACCCGATCGAGGCGGCCCTCGATGGCTTGGACAATGTCGATGAGATCACCTCCACCAGCCTCGACGGGGCCGCTGTGGTGACGGTGCAGTTCGACTGGAGCGTCAACCCAGAACGCAAGTACGACGAGGTGGTGCGGGAGGTGAACGCCCTGCGCGCCAACCTTCCCCAGGGCCTGACACGGCTGGAGGTGCGCCGCGCTCGCACCACCGAGGTGGCGATCGTTCAGCTGGCCCTGGTGAGTGAGCACCTACCCATGCGCCGGCTGGAGAAGCTGGCCGACAGCCTGCGCGAACGCCTGGACCGGGCGCCGGGGGTGCGAGAGGCCCGCTACTGGGGCGTTCCAGCCTCCGAGGTTCGGGTGGCGGTGGACCTGGGTCAACTGGCGGCTCTGCAATTGCCGGCCACTGCGGTGGCCGACGCCCTACGCCAGGCCGGGGCGGAGACCCCCATCGGGGCGGCCCATGCGGGCAATCGGCGTTTCAACATCAAGTCCGGCGGCGCGTTCCGCGATCTGGAGGCCGTGGGCCAGGTTCCCGTCCGCAGCCTGGGGGGGCAGGTGGTCCGCGTGCGCGATGTGGCCAAGATCGGCTGGGCGCAGCAGGAGGCTGATCATCTTGCGCGCTTCAATGGCAAGCGGGCGGTGTTCGTAACGGCCACCCAGAAGGACGGCGTCGATGTCGCC
>JANPAO010000574.1:0-8703 GCA_031429955.1 Phenylobacterium sp.
CAAGCATGTCGCCGTTGGGGAGGCCCTGCGTGAGCGGGTCACCCACGAAATCACCGGTTCCATCGGCAAGTACTTCGAGCGCGGCGGCTCTGCCGACGTGGTCGTCAGCCGTGAGGGCCATTCCTTCCGAGTCGATTGCGCGGTGAAGCTGGCCTCCGGCCAGGCACTGCAGAGTCACGGTCTGGGCGCTGATGCCCACGGTGCCTTTGACCAGGCGCTGTCGAAGATCGAGACCCGGGTGCGTCGCTACAAGCGAAGGCTGAAAAGCCATTCGGTGGCGGCGGGCGCGCGGGCAGCCGAGACGGCGGCTTACTTCGTCATCCAGTCGCCTCAGGGCGAGGACGATGAGGGGTGGGACCTGACCGAAGAGGCTGAGGCCACCCCCGATACCCATGCCCTGCCCCAGGCCATGGTGATCGCCGAATCCGAGCGCGATCTGCGCACCATGACTGTTTCGACGGCAGTGATGGAGCTGGACTTGACGGAATCGCAAACAATCGTCTTTAGGAACGCTGCTCACGGTGGATTGTCCGTGGTGTATCGCAGGCCCGATGGAAACATCGGCTGGATCGACCCGGAACGCACCTCGTCGCCGACCGGCAAGGCCGCTGCCCAGGCCTAGGCCTGGGTGACCTGCGGCGCGATCTGGCTGCTCCTGGCCGGACTTTTGGTGTGTTGGACGCGTATGCTGATCGGTGAGATTCTGGAACGCGCGGCCATTGCGCCGCGGGTCAGTGCGCCCAACAAACGTCAGGTCCTGGCGGTGATTTCGGAAATCGCCGCCCGGCAGTTTGGCCTCGACGCTGGGGTGGTGCTCGATGCCCTGGCCGAGCGCGAGCAGGCCAGCTCCACCGGGGTCGGTGCCGGGGTGGCTGTGCCCCATGCCCGGCTCGAGGGCCTGCAGCGGATGCGGGCGGTGTTTGTCCGGCTGGAGCATCCGGTGGATTTCGACTCCGTCGACGACCAGCCCGCTGACCTGATCTTTGCCCTGTTTGCTCCTCCAAACGCCTCGACAGAGCATCTTCGCACCCTGGCCCGGGTGTCGCGCCTGCTGCGGCAGGCCGATCTGCGCGAGCAACTGCGCCTGGCCCGCACCCCCGACGCCATCCACGCCCTGCTGGTGCAGGAGGCGCGGTCGAGCGCGGCTTGAGGGGGAACTGACAGAGAGGCGCGCGCCTCATCTTCCTTCTCCCCTTGCGGGAGAAGGTGGCGGCGGAGCCGACGGATGAGGGGTCGCACCGCCATCCATGAAGACCTCTCTGACGTCAGAACCGGATAGAACTTTCGACCCCTCATCCGACCTTGCTTCGCAAGGCCACCTTCTCCCACAGGGGGAGAAGGCGACGACGACGACCCCATTCACCATCGACACCTGCCTCAGATGATCTCAGTCGGCGCTCTCGTAGGGCGAGACGTAGTAGGCGACGGTGTTGCCTGCAAAGCCGAAGGCTTCATAGAATCCCTGGGCCTCGGCATTGTCGGTCTCGGTGGCGAGCCAGGTGGACTGGCAGCCGTTCTCCGCACCCCAGGCCATCAGGGCCTTGACCAGGCCGGTGCCGACGCCCTGGCGCTTGAAAGCCGGGGTGACGCCCAGATTGTCGACATAGAGTTCGTTGGGCAGGTCGGGTTGCAGATGGATGACGCCGCGCACCTGCCCCACCACCACACCCTCGGAGATTGCCACAATCAGCCGATGGTTGGGCATCGAGAGGTAGGCCCGCAGATAGCTGGGGTTGGGCTCTGCGTCGAACACGTCAACGGCGATGTGATCAAGGCACTCAAGGTTGCGGGAGGTGACGGGGCTGATCTGGAGGGTCATGGCCTGGGATCGAAGCAGGGGCTTTTGGATCAGGTGGGGATCTTCAGGGGTTCGTCGTCTTCCTGGGCGGCGCGGGCCATTTCGGCGCTGAGCAGGCGCTCCATGGTTTCGCGACTGTCGCGGGTGGCCAGGATATAGTTCTCGGCCTCGCCATAGGTGGGGGCCAGGCGAAGGAACAGTTCGTGGTCGAGCTTGCGGAAGCCGCTGGCCGCCGCCGTGGCGCGGCGTTCGCTGAAGCCCAGCTTCATCAGGGCCCGGCGGCCGAGCGCCAGGCTGGCCTCGAAGGTCTCGCGCTCCACATCGTCGGCCCCGCCGGCCAGCAGTTCATAGGCGTGGCGACGGTCCCAGGCCCGGGAGATGATGGTCAGGTTGGGGAAGGCCTCATGGGCGGCCTCCACCAGCTCGACGGCCTTGTCGCGATCATCAATGGCCACCACCAGCACCTTGGCCTTGGCGGCCCCGGCGGTGTGCAGCAGGTCCATCCGGCTGGCGTCACCATAGTGGACCTGGCGGCCGAAGGCCCGCAGCAACTCGATCTGTTCGATGCTGGAATCCAGGGTGACCACATTGAAGTTGTTGGCGATCAGCAGACGGGCGGCGATCTGGCCAAACCGCCCGAAGCCGGCAACGATCACCTGAGGGTCCCCCTCGTCAAAGGGCAGGTGCTCGGGCTCGTCGCGTGGGTCACTGGCCCGGTTCAGCACCAGCTTTTCATAGGCCAGGAAGACCAGGGGGGTGAAGGCCATGGAGAGCGCCACCACCGCCGACAACAGCTTGACCAGCTCACCGCCCATCACCCCGGCACTGAGGGCAAAGCCCAACAGCACGAAGGCAAACTCCCCGCCCTGGGCCAGGGACACCGCCGTGGTGGCCGCCTCCCGCCCCGATACCCGCAGGGTCCGCGCCACGGCGTACATGGCCACGGCCTTCAGGGCCATCATGCTTGCCACCAGGCCCAGGAGCAGCAGCGGCTGTGCCGCGATCACGCCAAAGTCCAGGCCGGCACCGACGGTGATGAAGAACAGGCCCAGCAGCAGGCCACGGAACGGCTCGATATCGGTCTCCAGCTCGCGGCGAAACTCGCTCTCGGCCAGCACCACCCCGGCCAGGAAGGCCCCCAGGGCCGGGGACAGGCCCACGCTCTGCATCAGGGCCGCCACCGCCACCACCAGCAGCAGGGCCGTGGCGGTGAAGATCTCCCGCAGGCGGGCGGCGGCAATGAAGCGGAACACTGGGCGCACCAGATAGCGGCCGCCGCCGATCACCGCCCCCACCGCCCCCAGCCACCGCCAGGGTCTGGGCCCAGACCGGCAGGTTCAGGGCCTGCAAAAGACTGCCACCGTGGCCGGAGGCTGCGGCAGGATCAGCCCCCGCTATGGCCAGCAGGGGCAGCAGGGCAAACAGCGGGATCACCGCCAGGTCCTGGAACAGCAGCACCCCGAACACCGCCTCGCCCACGGTGCCGCGCCGCAGGCCGCGCTCCTCCAGATTGGCCAGGACGATGGCGGTGGAGGACAGGGCCAGCACGACCCCTGCCGCCACGGCCGTCCGCCAGTCCAGGCCCAGGGCCAGTCCCGCCAGGGCCAGGACCCCGGTGGTGAGCGCCATCTGGCCGCCCCCCAGGCCGAAGATCGCGGTCCGCATCTTCCAGAGCAGGGCCGGTCGCACCTCCAGCCCGATCAGGAACAGCAGGATCACCACTCCGAACTCGGCAAACTTCATCACGTCCTCGGCCTGGCCCACCAGGTTCAGGACAAAGGGGCCCACCAGCACCCCGGCGATCAGATAGCCCAGCACCGAGCCCAGCCCGATCCGCTTGGCGATGGGCACCGAGACCACCCCGGCGGTGAGATAGACCAGGGCCTGGAGAAGCAGTCCGTCGCCGTTCATGAGTCAGGATCGCCGTGCTGATTTGGTGGGCAGGGGTTGAAACTATGAACGGGCGTTCTGCGTTTTGTGCACGCGAAACTTGATTGGCCGGTTCCCAAATGGCGACCTGCGGCGTAAGGGGCAAGCATGGCTGACAAGACGCAGACAACCGCGGTCGAGGCGCTCGCTGGGCGGCTGTTCGATGGCATGATCATCATGGCCGGGGGCTTTGGCCTCTGCGGCATTCCGGAAAACCTGATCGCCGCGATCCGCGACAGCGGGGTCAGGAACCTCACCGTGATCTCCAACAATTGCGGCATCGACGGCTTTGGCCTGGGCCTGCTGCTGGAGAGCGGTCAGATCGCCAAGATGATCTCCTCCTATGTCGGCGAGAACAAGCTGTTCGAGCAGCTCTATCTGTCGGGCGACCTGGCGCTGGAGTTCAACCCCCAGGGCACGCTTGCCGAACGGATCCGGGCCGGCGGCGCCGGGATCCCGGCCTTCTTCACCAAGACCGGGGTCGGCACCCTGGTGGCCGAAGGCAAGGAGGTGCGCGAGTTCGATGGCGAGCTCTATGTCATGGAGCGCGGCCTGACCGCCGACCTGGCCATCGTCAAGGCCTGGAAGGGCGACGCGGTGGGCAACCTGATCTACCGAAAGACCGCGCGGAACTTCAATCCGATGATGGCCACGGCCGGCGCCGTCACGGTGGCCGAGGTGGAGACGCTGGTTCCGGTCGGTGCCCTGGACAAGGACAACATCCACACCCCCGGCATCTATGTCGACGTGGTGGTGGCCGGGATGACCTACGAAAAGCGGATCGAGCGCGTCACCACCCGGCCGCGCACAGAAAAGGCTGGCACCTGATGGCCTGGACCCGCGAACAGATGGCCGCCCACGCGGCCCAGGAGCTGCGCGACGGCTTCTATGTCAATCTCGGCATCGGCATCCCGACCCTGGTGGCCAACTATATTCCCGCCGGGATCAGCGTCACCCTGCAGAGCGAGAACGGCATGCTGGGCATGGGCCCCTTCCCCTTTGAGGGGGAGGAGGACGCCGACCTGATCAATGCCGGCAAGCAGACCATCACCGAACTGGCGGAGTCCTCCTACTTTTCCAGCGCTGACAGCTTTGCCATGATCCGGGGGGGCCATATCGCGCTGTCGATCCTGGGGGGCATGCAGGTCTCGGCCCAGGGTGACCTGGCCAACTGGATGGTGCCGGGCAAGGTGGTCAAGGGCATGGGCGGGGCCATGGACCTGGTGGCCGGGGTCAAGCGGGTCGTGGTGGTGATGGAGCATGTGGAGAAGTCCGGCGCGCCCAAGCTGCTGACCGCCTGTTCCCTGCCGCTCACCGGGGCCCGGGTGGTGGACCACCTCATCACCGACCTCGGGATCTTCGATGTCAATCGCGGCCGCTCGCCCCTGACCCTGACGGCCCTGGCCGAGGGCGTGACCCTTGAGGAAATCACCGCCAAGACGCAGGCCAGTTTCCAGGTCGCGCTGTAGTTTTTTTGGCGCGCGTTTTGATCCGAAAACCGGTTCCCACTTTTCGGAACGCGCTGGGCACATGAAACCTCTGGCCCCGCCCTTGCGTATGTCTGGGAAAGACAACCAAGGTAGAGCCATGAACAAGCCCCTCTTCGCCGCCGTCGCTGCCGTCGCCCTGCTGATGGCCGGAGCCGCCCCCGCCGCCGGGGGCCTGAAGACCGCCGTCTTTGCCGGGGGCTGCTTCTGGTCTGCCGAGCACGACATCGAGCACGCCCGGGGGGTGAAGGACGTGGTGGTGGGCTACGCCGGCGGCACCTCGACCCGGCCCACCTATCAGAACCATGAGGGCCATCTGGAGGCGATCCAGGTCACCTATGATCCGGCGCAGACCAGCTATGGCCTGCTGGTGGCCAGCTTCTTCCACAATATCGACCCCACCGATGCCGGCGGCCAGATCTGCGACCAGGGCCCCAGCTACCGCACCGCGGTCTTCACCTCCGACCCCGCCGAGCAGGCCGCGGCCCAGGCGGTCAAGGCCCAGGTGGCCAAGGAACTGGGCCGCCCCGTGGCCACCATGATCCGCCCCGCCGCCACCTTCCATATGGGCGAGGCCTATCACCAGGACTATGCCCGCAAGAACCCCATGGCCTACAACGCCTACCGCGTCGGCTGCCGCCGCGACGCCGCGCTGAAGGCGGTCTGGGGGCGGTAGGTCGTCATAGATCCTCCCCCAGCGCGTAGCGCGATGTGGGGGAGGTGGGCCTCTGCGAAGCAGGGGCTCGGAGGGGGATCGCCGTAGGCGACACCCTGCGCCCTCCCACCAGCACGTCTTCCTCGGGCCTGTCCCGAGGACCCATGACCTCCGGGGTCCCGCAAAGATCACCAAACGGCACCGTCGCACCCCTCCCTCCACACGGAGATCATGGATCGTCGGGACGAGGCCCGACGATGACGATCAGGGGGACGTGGCGATCAGACCCTTCGTCAGCGAGCCGGTGGCAGGCCGGTCACCGGGTCCCGGGGCCGGGGGGCAAAGTCCTCGCCGATGAACAGGTCGGTCTGCCGCCGGCGCTTGTGATCGAGCCGCACGCTGGTGATCTCGGTGCCCGACACGGTGGTAAAGTCTCGGGCCATTTCGTCACGATAGACCTGGCTGGCGGCCAGCACGCGGGCGCCGGTGGCTGGGGTCAGGGGGTCGGTGGTCTCGGCCTGGTTCTGGGGGTGGGCTTCTCGCACCCACATCTTCAGGGGCGGGGCATTTGCGGCCCCGAAATAGGCCCGGCCATAATAGGCGCTGGCATTGAACAGGAAGCGGTCGTCCACCGCCACGGCGCTGAGACCGGGTTCAGAGGCCGCCCGGTTCACCAGGATCCGCACGGTCTGTTCCCAGCCCTTGGCTCGCTTGAAACTGTTGGCCACCCCCAGGGTCTGCGCCAGGGGCGGGCTGATCACACAGGCCAGGAAGGTGACCGCAATCAGGCCCTGGCTGACAAAGGCCGTGATCAGCCAGCCCCGCGCCCGCCACCGCACCAGCCAGGCAGCCACCAGCACCGTCCCGGCCACGAAGGCCGCGCCGGACCAGTTGGCATTGGCCCGGCTGATAAAGGCCTGCAGGCTGACCATCAGCAGCGGCGGTGCGGCAAAGCACAGCAGGGTCAGGTCGGCGCGCTCCAGCCGGCGCCGCACCGCCAGGAAAACCCCGCCCCCCACCAGCACCCCAAAGGGCACGGCCCCGAAGGTCCCCAGCTGCGATCCAACAAAGGCCGCAAAATTCCCCAGATTGAACAGCTCATGCCCGGCCCAGGCGGCATTGGCCGCGGTATGCTGCACCGTGGAAAAGCCGTGGGCGGCGTTCCAGGCCAGGTTGGGGGCCAGGATCAGCAACAGAGCCCCGACCGCCACCCCGGCGGTGCGCCAGGCCCAGACCCGCCGGGCGGATGGCTCGACCATCAGGTGCAGCAGGACCCCGATCAGGGCATAGACGGCGGCATATTTCGACAGGAAGGCCAGGCCCAGGGCCGCGCCCAGTCCGGCGGCCCATCCCAAGGCCGCCCGCCCCGTGGCCCGCCCCAGCTCCACATAGGCCAGGGTGGCCAGGGCCAGGAAGAACAGCAGGGCCGCGTCGGTGGCGATCACCAGGGAGGAGATCTGTACGCCGGGCATCAGACCATAGAGGGCGGCCCCCACCAGACCCACCTTCGGGTCATAGAGCGCCCGCCCGATCCCGAAGACCGCCAGCGTGGTGCCCAGGTGAAACAGCGGCGCGGCCAGCCGCACCCAGGCCTCGTCATTGCCCCCCAGCGCCGTGGTGGCCCAGATCACCCAGGCGATCATCGGCGGCTTGGAGAAGTAACCCCAGTCCAGGGTCTGGGCCCACAGCCAGTACTGGGCCTCGTCGGGATAGAGCTCCAGGGGCGTGACAAACAGCGCCACCAGCCGCGCCAGGGTCAGGCCCACCGCCAGCCACAGGGCCCCGCGCCAGGCGCTCAGGGTCGGGGGGGAGGTCGCGGTGTCGGTCAAGGCGGTCTCCCCGGTTCTGGCGATCACAGCCGCAGGCGGTGCTCGCCGCCCCCTGATACTATCGGTGATCGACCCGCCGCAGGCCAGGGCGGAGCCAGCGCCCGAAAAAGCGTCAACCGTGTCTTTCAGGCAGCACTTTTCGGCGTTAACGATCTCGTAACAATTCCGTCACCCAAGAACGAATTTTTGACGCTATAGGGTCGTCCCGACTCCGAGGGGGCTGGGCTGGCCTTCCTCGCGGCATGACAGATGGGGATTCCAAATGACTTCCATGAAACGCCTCGCAGGCGGCGCTGCCCTCAGCGTCCTGGTGTGCGCCATGTCCAGCGCGGTCTACGCGCAGGAAACCACCGCCGCCCTTAGCGGCGCCATTGTCGACCAGAGCGGGGCTGCGGTGCGCGGTGCCAGTGTCGCCATTGTCCACACCCCCTCTGGCACCCGTGCCCAGACCGCCACCGGCCTCGACGGCAGCTTCAACGCCCGCGGCCTGCGCCCCGGCGGCCCCTATACCCTGACCTTCACCGCGCCGGGTTATGACACCAAGAGCCTGACCGGCGTGAACCTGACGGTCGGCCAGAACCAGCGCCTCGACGTCAATCTGCAGGCCCAGGACATGGTGGACGAATTCGTCGTCACCGCCTCGCGCGACGTCACGGCCGGCAACACTGGTCGCAAGACCGTGCTCGACGAGACCGCTGTCGCCAGCGTCGTCTCCATCAACCGCGACATCCGCGACCTGGCACGCCGCTCGGCCCTGGTCAGCCAGAACACCCGCGGCGACGGCGGCATCTCCATCGCCGGCTCCAATCCCCGCCAGAACCGCATCACCATCGACGGCGCCACCGCGGTCGACAACTACGGCCTCAACACGGGCGGCACGCCCACCCGTCGCGGCCCGGTCGTTCTGGACGCCGTCGAGCAGTTCACCATCGACGCCGTCCCCCCCGACGTGGAGAACGGCGACTTCCAGGGCGGCGCCCTGGACGTGGTGCTGAAGGCCGGCGG